>JAGLDH010000211.1 GCA_023145835.1 Methylococcales bacterium | reverse complement strand
ATGGGCATCCTCTGAGTTTCTGAAAAAACATTCCCACAATAAATACATTCATAAAGTTCTCGTTAACCGTTATTCAATGTCTCATAGGTTCTATGATTTTTTAGATTCTTACTGCCACATTTGAGGCAGTTACCTTTTTTATTAAGTTCTATGATGGCATTCTAGAGGTTATTTTTGTTATGATTCAATTATATCCCTACGGTAGATCTCTTTGGTGAATAGTTGGAGCCCAGTACCTATACGTTGGTGGGATATTGAAGACTCTGAAATCGTTAGAGGCGGTCTAGAGCCAAGTAATGAGTCAATTGAAGGAGGGGTTCGTGTTGGATTAGGGTTTTAATGAAGAAAACGACCTGAGCTATCTCTTCTATTTTACTTACAAAACTATCCAGAAAAATACATGAGGGGATTTTTGCTACAATTTCACCTAAATTGTAAAAGCTAATTTATGGCTAAAACAACTTTTGATGCTATATCAGTGAGGGTGATTAAAAGTAAAGTAATTTTAAAAATACCTTTATTTAAATAGATTCCAGCCCAAGAATTACGTTGAAAATAATGGGTTAAAATATGCTCTTCCAGAACTAACAATTTCACTGTTATTCACACTTATGTCAACTGCTTCTTTGACACCCACCGACTCGTTTGAGAGACAATAGTTTCTGCCATACGCCTCTCAACAAAGGAACATGCAGATGTGTTTTCTACCCGCGCTTGAAAAATAGCATGAGGCACTCCAATAATGTGTTGTCTTTTTATGGCTTCTAAAATCAAATGTACACCTCGCCCCAAACCTTGAAGTTCGGGTGAAACAAATAAACTACTGTATTCGATGACATCTATATGTACACGGTGAGTAATTAACCAGCCAACAACCACACCCTTCAAGCGTAAACCAATACTATTTACAGGCTCAAAACCTAAGCTATCAAAAAGAGGTGATAGCTCAACTGGATACCAATTTGTTTTTTTCTGACGATTTAATATTTGTTGTTTATCCTGTTTCGACAAAGTGTCCCAGGAAAATATTGTATATCCTTTTGGTAGGCATAGTTTTTTATACCATGCCATTTGCATAAATAACTTGGGAGAAAATTTATAAAGCATTAACTCCTTTTGGGGACGTTGCCAGCCGAGATGATCTAACGTTTTAGTTATTTGCTGACGAGCTTCTGTATCCCATCGAAAGCTAACAGATAAACTATTAATATCATTATTTTTTGCAAACAACTCCATTTGTTTTATTAACTTTCGACCTAATCCATAACCTCGATGAGATTTAATAACATTCCAGCTGATGACTAAGCCATGATTAATATTTTGTTTTTCAGCCAGCAACAAACCAACAGGTTGACCTTGCCACCATGCAATAACTCCCAGTAAAGGTTCACAGGGTTGACGTCCCGACGTTTGTACCAATGGATGTGGTGATAGAAACAGGGGGAACGCCTTTTCAACCGCCTTTAAGTGTAATGTAGAAGATGCCTGGAAGCGGTATTGCCGCCAACTAGCGCTATAACCTCTATGATCTGATTTATTAACGTTCACGTCTTACTAAGTTTATAGAGTTATTTATACCAGTTTATTTTTTTATTCCATCTGCACCAAAAGTTTCTCCACGAGGGATTCCCGCTTCATCAATATAAATAAGTAAGCCTTCATCTATTCCATCATCATTATAATCATCAATCAGTACGCTAGTTGCAGTTGATGCCGTAGTTGCCCCCACTCCAGTTGCAATATAATTACCTTGATTGTCTAAAAAAATAATGGCAGGTTTTTTATTTGCTTGAATTAATGAAACCGCTAACCCTTTGTCATTCACTCCCGGAAAAGTTCCAGATGCTACGGTCGCTTGTTGACTTAATCCGTCCATTACTTTGTTGCCTAACTGTTTACCATCAAAAGAAAATCCTATTAATTCTGCAGTGCCATTTGTCTTAATTAATGAAACAACATAGTCATTTTTAGGCGTTGGTAAAAAATCTGCTTTACTGACTTTTACATAACGAGCAGAATCTCCATTACCTCGACCAATCAGTGTGCCGTCACTATGAAATGTAGCTGTTTTAACTTGATTATCCAGTGATAAATAAGCGACTACATAAGAATCTCCCGACTCTGAAAATTGTCCCGTAGCAATACTGGGTTGTTTACCTTGACCTATTTGCGCTTTACCCACTTGAGAGCCGTCAAAATTAAACACGAAGGCTTCCACCTGATTATTAGGACGAACTAAACTTACAACATACTCATCCGCCTTGTCGCTATCCAGTTGTCCAGTAGAAATCGAGATTGAATGTGCTAAACCGCCCTCTCCGTTTCCTATTTGTCTTAATTCGCTATCAAATATTTTTACCTTTAACAAACCATCAGCATCGATCATTGCCAGTACTATATCGTCATGACCATCACCATCAAAATCACCAGTACTCAAGCTTAGTTCTTGGGCTGTGTTAGCAAGAAGTAGAGTCTTGAAACAAGCCCCATAAATATTACACATCTGAAGCTGTACTTGTGAAGATCGATTAGTCGCCAATATAATGCTTTTTGAACTATATAAGTTCAAAACAGTGGCTGCAATATTTGTTGCTGGTTCTAAAGCTTTATATAAAAGACGAAGTTCACCATCACCAAAGCCATTTTTGCCCACAAGAAATGAATCAACTTGACCATCCCTATCGGTATCAACAAAAGATGACCCCTGTGGAGTATTCAGGGTTAGGGAGAATGTTATGTGACTAATATGACGAAATAACGCTTCTTTAGGGTTACCAATGTTGTCATAAAAAACAGAGCCTATCCAGCTGTCTTGATCACCATCACCATCTATGTCAGCAAAATAAATTTTTTGGGGACGAATAACGCTGGAACGACCAAGGAGACCAAATGGATTTTTAACTGCAGCAACAAAAAAAGGATTTGTCGCGCTCCCCTGGTTTTCACAATAGGCTAATATTCTTGAACCATCAATTTGAATCAGAGAAAACAGGTCTAAATCATCATCACCATCAATATCAACAAGTGTTATATCTAGAATTCTAAAAGGAATTGGCGCTATTTTATGAAAACTGTTGTTACATTGTTCAAACTGTAGGGGAGCATTAACGACTTTATAGTTAGGGTTTTGATTGTCCCCCATATTGACAGCATAGGCCAAATAATCAGAGCTCTTTGTTTTAATCAAATAATCTAAATCTTTATCTCCATCTAAGTCAGAAAAAAAGATAATCTCTTTTCCTTTCGGTGATCCATAAACTTGGGTAGGAGCAAATTGAGGTATTAAACCTGAAGTCAGATTACTATAAAGCACATGAGTGTTCCCTTTAAAACAT
>JAGLDH010000210.1 GCA_023145835.1 Methylococcales bacterium | reverse complement strand
TCTAAGGCGATGGTTTAAAAAATTAACAATGCGTTGCTGTATTGGGCGGTCTAATTTGTTAAATTGTTTTTCTGCCTGCTTGGTAAATTTAACCGTCCAAGTCATTATCTTTTATTAACTGGTCTAAAGAGGTGGATTTACCTGTTTTTTTATAGTCTGAATAAGAGCTGTCTGCTTGGTGAATCGCATCTTGCCTAGGTTGATAATCAAGAAATAGTTCTTGTATTAATTCAGAAATACTCAGCCCCTCTTTAGAGGCAAGGGTTTTTAATTGTTGCTCAAGTTGAGGTTCTAACGTAATCATTTGTTAACTCCTTTTAGGTCAAACTAAAATTTTAATGGTTAAGTTGATAGGCTGCCTGTTCGGCAGTGATTGATAGAACATAGTCTTCTAAGCTACTTATTCAGTAGTTAAGCTATTTTACGGCATAGAAAAATATAGACACAAGTTTATTTAGAATATAGTGGTTTAATTTTTAATTGAGCTATAATTTGCATTAATTACAATCTCCTTACATCCTACAAGGTAAAAATATGAATAAAGTAACAGGTATCAAAAGTGTTGATTTTAAAATAACAGCATTAGGGCATGGGGTGGTGAACTGGAATGGGCCAACAACCTTAACAGGTGATGGTGGGAAAACGGTTGATAACCATACATTACCAAAGTTGCGTGGATATACCAATCTAACAGGAAAAATTAAAGAAGACACGGGCTATAAATACAAAAAAGAAGCCACAGATATTGATTTTAAGAAAACCCCCTTATACATTAGCCAAAACTGTATTCGTCATCACCTGTTTAGAGACCAAGCCTTTGATATACATTTTGCCGCAGAAAAAAGCTTACAAGATGTCTTAGCGTCTACGACAGGATTAATTCGTGGTTATGTTGTCCCCTCTAGTCAATGTAAACGCACCAGCTCCTTATTAATGGAAGATTTTGTTGATGAATTAGGTAATGGTAATTTTGAGCAATTTGGTCAAGCGGGTGAACGAGATAGCTCTTCATTCTTTTCAAAAACCACCTTTGGCGATACAAAATATACCTCTTATGGCTCAATCAGCATTGAGCAATTGCAATTTATTTCACTGGATAAAAAGTTTGACCGCTGTGCAATGGTCGTTAAAGAAGGACAAGGCGAAGAAGTTGCACAAGCTGTAGAAACCTATATCAAAGCACTTAATCCTGATCTAAACCCACAAGCAACATTCCATCAAAACTATGTGCGCGGTGGTACTATTTTTGAAGAAGGTGAAAATGGTATTTTATTGAATAATGATGCTGTAAAAGCATTAATTGAACATACCCTACAAATGATTAGTGAGCTATCTATTCGACAAGCAAAATCCTATATGTATGTTGATGACATAGTAGTTGATTACAACGACAGCCACAAAATGATGCGAATTAAACACAGTGAAGGAGATATATCTGAGCAAGCAATATCTGATTACGCCGTTTATTTTTACGCTAAATAAAGGGGCGCATGATGAAAATCATTATTGATTATGAATCCTCATGGCGGAACTCCTTTTTAGAGGGTGATAATAATGAGCCTTTGCCAAAAAAGGGGCGTAAATTTGTAGGCTCCATGACGAGCCTACAAAAATCAGAGAATTTTAAAAAAAGGCAGATAACTCAAGATACCGTGATGGGGCTTTTAAATCGTGTCATTGGAGATCAGCGTAAGCTTTATCAAGCCAGAAATGGTGATAATTATTTTTTTAAAGAGATTGATTATGTAGACAGTGATAAGGTCCTATTTAAAGATAACGCCATTGAAACCAGTGAAATGACGTACATTAGAAATATCACCGGTAGTACCGACCAAAACTCGTTTACGGGGGCAATAAAAACCAATGATGCGATGTTTCTATCTGATTATTCAGCAGAATTTTGGGGGATTCTAGGACTTGATTTTGAAAGTTTATGTCACTTTATTATCTCAAAAAACAAAGTAACCACTGTTATGGATGCAAACCCTGTATCCATTATTTCTAAATTGGAGCTGTTGAATAAAGAAAAACCAGTCCCCAATGAAGGGCTGGCTAATCAAGCAATAGAAAAGCTTAGCGAAACGTTTGAAGGAATTGAATATCTAAATAAAAAAGGGGATATTATGCCAATCAGTTTATATTGCTCCTCTCTTTATTTGCAGTTAGAAAGGTTATCTAGCCAATTCAATATGGAATCTGCCAAAACAAAAGCAGGTGGTATTAGCGGTATATCAAAACGAGGCTTCACCACAAAGGACTTTATGAACCGCTTTACCACAGGCGAAAAAAAGAAAATTTGGGGGAATCCTTATATTCGAAAAGAAAGAATTAAAGGTATAGGTGAAGTGACTTCGTTAATGACCAAAGCCAGTGGACAGCTAGAAATTAATCTTGATATAAGCAGAGATAAAGCAAAAGAAATAAAACAGATGATTGAAGATGCAGGTGTTTCTAGTTTTTATCTCGGTAAAAAAGGCTTGGCCTATATTTCCAAAGAAATAGATACAAGGGAGCTAAAACGATGAAGCATTATATTGATATTCAGATTAAACCTGATGCAGAAATGCGCGAAAACGTCTTGCTCAATAAAGTTTATAGTAAATTTCATAAAGCTTTGTGTTCTCTGAGTGCAACAGATATTGGTATTAGCTTCCCTAATTATAAAGTTAAATTGGGCAATATTATTCGCCTTCATGGGTCAGAAAATAGCTTACAGAAATTACAGGACACAAACTGGCTAGGTGGTTTATCTGGTTATTGTGACGTTAGCTCTATCCAAGCCATTCCAAACAAAGTGACTTACCGGACTATCTCGCGCATACAATCGAATATGACAGACGCTAAATTAAGGCGGTTAATAAAACGAGGATCAATATCTGAAGATAAAATTAAAGGGTATAAGGCAAAGATGTTTCAGCAAGGGCTTGATAACCCCTATCTTGAATTAGACAGTACGTCTACTGGACACAAGCATCGGCGGTATATTGCTTTTGGTGAGTTTGCTCAATCAATTACTGCGGGTGATTTCGACTTTTTTGGATTGAGTAAAACAGCAACTATTCCGTGGTTTTAAATGTGTTGTACAACGAGTGAGTGAAGGCAGTTACTCTGCACTCTAAGATAAAGTCAGTAGCCGAATTCCTAGAACCTTACCGCTCTGTGATTATTGTTATCTATTGGATAATTCTTGCTTGGACAACTCTTTTCAATAAATAGCTTTAATGCGTGGTCGATAGCTCTCTATTAAAAAAGAGCCATTAGCAAAATGAGCTAAAGATTTGTTGGTAGATTATTGGGGCAAAGAAGATAACAATTTGACCCAAGTTTTTTTAGCTCTTTAACAATCTATGAAAATCAGTAGGTTATAGAGGGTGGATATTTTATTGGTATTTCATCTAAAAACTACCTAAATATTTGTTGTCATTCTCTTTTTTTGTTTTATACTTGTGTTCACTGCCGCAC
>JAGLDH010000021.1 GCA_023145835.1 Methylococcales bacterium | reverse complement strand
AAGATTGCATACCAAGCCAAGTTTGAGAGAAAGGCGTTAGGAATCATCCCCTGACAGAAGAGCAAAAAATTTCGAACAGAAAAAAATCCAAAGTGCGTGCTCGTGTTGAGCATGTGTTTGATGCTCAAACACAAATGGGAGGGCATACTGTCAACACGATTGGAATATTACGGGCTGAAGTAAAAATAGGCCTGATGAATTTAGTCTACAACATGGTGAGGTTGGGGCAATTACTTAAGCGCGACAGGATAAATGTGCCTACTGAGGCATAAAATGGCAGAAATGCCTAAAAACAGCACCACTTTTGGTGGCTTGCCGCTCTAAAAGCTGATGTTTTTTTAAAAAAAACATCAGCAGAGAGGTTTGTCGCAAGATAATCGTATTTATAGAGATTCCCATTATGCTAAAACTAAGTATTAGGGGCTGTTGGTGTGTTGGGAGATATGTTTGGGTGAAAATTTAATATATTTTTATGCGTTTATCCACTCCATATTGTTGGATAGCCTCCATATCAGGCGGCAGCTTTATACATAAAGCTGTTACCCCCCCCCAAAAAAAATTTAATTAGCCTATAAAAAGGCTATTGAGTACAAGGAGTATGACCGTATGACAGTAGCATATTACTTTTTAGACCGGCATTTGAATGAGTGTTTTTATTTTTTTGAGGGATAAATTGATTGCTCCGGGGTGATAAATAATCTAAAAAATTTGCAGGAGACTGGTTTTTTGGGCTTAAAGGAATACCGCCTTGGTTTATGACAAAGCTATTATGATTTTCTGTACGAGTAGAACAGTGATCACTCAAATGCTCAGAAGCATTAAGTGCTAGTTCAGGTAAAACTGATAAGTCACCACTGATATTGGTAGCAGGTTTTAGGTTTAATTTACCATCTGTACTTAATTGTGATGAGGCTGATACCTCGCTCAGGGGTGATTGGAATAGAAAACCTGATAGGGTAATGTTACCTCCGGCACTTTCAACTGCTTTTCCACGGATAGAGCTGTTATCAAGAAAAGCAATCGGGCTATTTATAGTAATATTACCGCCTTGCCCTTTGCCATTATTAACCGAAGTTGTGATTCCGCTACGGCCATGCAGTTGCAAATTGGCTTTGCCATTAATTGTAATCGACCCTGCGTTAGCTTTTTCTGTCATTGTTGCGATACCTGAATTGTTTTCTAACCGAATAGAGTTATTTGATGTAACTGTTAAATCACCGGATTTAGCCATATCAGGATGGCTATTGCTATCAAAATTCTCAAAGGAGCTTCCAGTTAACAGAAAAGAATGATTTAAAAGGAGGTTGTTAACCCCCATGGTTAAATTACCCCCTTTACCAGAACGTTCAGTTAATGTGCTTATAATTGAACCTTCCTTTATGTCAATTTTATCTGCATGAATAGTGATATTCCCGGCATTCGCTGAACCATGAGAAGAACTGTTAATGTCCTCTTTATCCTGAGGTTCCTTAAGTAAGCTACCGGCGGATAAAATAGAATTACTTAAAAGAAGGGTGTTAGCATTAATGGTTAAATCACCTCCTTTACCTGAACTATAAGTCGTTACAGAGATATTTGAATCTTCCTTTAAATCAATTTTTTTAGCATTAATAGTGATGATTCCAGCGTCTCCAATGTCAAATGATTCTGAATTTATTTCAGTTTTTTTTTGCATGGTCAGGTTATCAGCCCTGACTTCGATATTGCCGGCATTAGCTGATGCGAAAGAAGTACTTGAAATCTGCGCATCGTCCTGCATATGGATTTTTTTTGCAGTAATAATTATATTACCTACTTTACCTGAAGAATGAGCTTTATTATCAATTGATGAGCCAAATTCAGCATCAACAAAAAATGAAGCGGATGCCCCCACCATTTCAATATCATCAGCCTCAATAATTAGATCTCCTCCTTGACCACTACCCAAATTAGAAGCGCTTATTATGGCACCATTATGCATGACTAAATTTTGCGATTTAATAATTAAATCGCCAGTGCTACCGCTAGCATCAACAACGAGTTCGCTTGTAATGCCATTTAGAGCCCCTGTGTTATTAATGATCACTATTTTTTTAGCATCGACTAAAAGAGTTCCACTCGTACCAGCACCAGCAACAAACATACTGATAGTGGCCCAGTTATTTATCTTAAGGGTATCTGAAATAACCGTTAAATTACCTGCATCATTATTTCCCCTATTAGAACCTGTAATACTTGAATAAGTCTCTTGGCTATCACCATTTAATACAATACTATTTGCTTCAATGGTAATGTCTCCAGTTTTACCCGTGGCTTCTATAGTGGATAAATTTCCAATCGTAGAGCTATCAAAAACATCTAATGAACTGGTTTTGATATTTAAATTTCCCCCAGCCCCCTTGTTTTCAATTAACGTTGTGATAAATCCTTTTTTTATATTCAAAGAAGTTGAATTGATGGCTAGGTTTCCTCCTCCTCCAGTACCCGATGTAAATGAAGTGATAAGTGAGTCATTTATTTTAAGAGAATCGGTACTGATAGTTAGGTTACCACCCTGTCCTTTGCCTGATGTATAACTACTAATACCTCCACGTTTCGATAGATTGATCGTATCCGCAGAAATGGTTAAATCACCACCATTCCCTTCAGCAGTTTCGGTCACGTTGGTATTAATTTGAGATCCATCACGTAAATCTAATGAGTCTGTATTGATTGTTATAGCCCCTGTCTTTCCTTTTGCAGTGGTATATGATCGAATAGAAGCCTTTTGATTCGCTTTTAATTGATCAGTTGCAGAAAGGGCAATATTTCCTGCATTGCCGGAACTCGTTGCCCCCGTAATTATTTTAGGGACAGCCTTTGAGTCATTACCTTCAAGCAGAATGGAGTTTGCATTGATAGTTAAATCACCTCCATTGCCTGTTGATTTAGTAGTAGAATCAATTCGCGAATTATTTGTTAATTTAAGTCCCTTAACATTTAAAAGAATATTCCCAGCATCCCCGTCTCCAAATGAATAAGTTAATATACCGCTTTCAGGTGTTTTCTCCACTCCCGTGGTTTCAGCTACGCCTTTGATTGTTAAGTTATCCACTAAACCAATATCAATACCTTCTCCCTTTCCGTTGGTGGTATTCGACCAGATATAGGCATTGTCCATCACCATCTGCCCACCGCGAATAACAATCCTTCCTGCTGAATCAGCACTAACATCAATATCTGCTATTTGTATATTGTTATTAAGTGTAGTGACAGGGTTATTTGCTGAATGGCTAAGATGAATATTCCCCCCTTTTGTAAACGATGAGGTGTCCATTCCGGATTGATTGAAAACTACTTCACCTGTAGATCCAGCACTCGCAAGAATAACCTGGCCACTGGGCGCATAAAGTGATTTGTCCTTAATTGAAATATCCCCTCCAATTAAAGAAAGTGTGGCATCTTTAGGTACTTCAAGTACTTGACTATTCCCACCTGAAACAGTAATTTTTGCTGGTATCTTATCTAAAAAACCAAATGCTTCTGGGCTTGCTGTTGTGAGTATTGGATTAGCCGTAGCAACGCCTGTTTTAAACTTAACCCCATCCTTAAATTTTAAATAGTTTGCTGTACTGGCATGGAAGGAGCCTTGTACATCAAGGCTAGCATTTTCTCCAAAGATGATCCCGGATGGATTAAGAAAAAATACATTAGCCCCTTGAATAGTTGAACGAAAGGCACCATCAATAGTCGATGTTTGTCCACCGGTGACGCGGCTTATTATGTTTTTAATACCCGCAGAGCCACTAAAAGTGGCACTTTCTGCCTTGTTGATATTAAACTGACTAAAGCTATGGAAAAGGTTTCCATTTTCAAGCTGACCTACATTTTCTGTGATTTGATAATCAGGACCAGAAACACTGCCCGCGGTTCCCATAGAACCATCCAGTGTCACTTCGGCATAGGTATAGGGACTAAGAGTAATAATGGTAAGAAATAAACAATTTTTACCTGTTTTGTTTACAAATTTCATTAGCTTTTGCTCTCTATGAAAGAATGTTGAGTTGTTAAAGGAACGGCATCAATCTACTTTTTATTCGTAGTCAAAATCTTTTTAACTGAAAAGTTTTTTTACATAAATTATACAACAGTTTATGAAAGTTGGAAGTTCCTTAATCATACTTAGAAATTGGATATAAAGTGCTCGCTCTTGTTTTCTAGAGGTAGTGCTCAGTGGTAATTTTATAACCCGGTATTCAACAAGGGTTAGCCGACAAGTAGAAAAAGTCGTTTCAATTCATCTTCTAACGTATTATCAGGTATCTCTGTTTCAGCACGTGTATACCAGTAATTTGCATTGGATAAATCACCTTCTACTCGATGCAAGTAACCATGGATTAAACATGACTTTTTATCTGAATAGGGTTGAACTAATTGATGAGCTTTATCCCATTTGCCTTCTTTTGCATAATTCAAAACCTTAATGTAATCACATAACATAGTAAGCTTCTTGTAAGAGTTAAACCATGGCTAATAGTATCTGTTTTTTTGAGCTGGGGTTGCTTTTGGAACTACCTTTTAGCGTGGTTGCATCACGATTTTTTGGCAATCTAATCATTGCTACACTTTTTGAATTTAGCTTTAGTATTAAAGGTATAGGAATGACCTCAATGGTTGTTCTTATTTATAGCGACAGTGCAAGCTACCTCCTACCTAAGCTGTGAACATATCGGTTAGAGAAGCGTTAACTAAGTGTTAGAGGCCTGTATCTCTTATTTTGGCAAAAAGTATTTGTCTTATGCAGTTTTTCTATTTTTATTTAAGAGAAACTATACACTGCCAATCAATCCTAGTTTGGCAGAGTAAGAAAAAGGTGTAAATCTTTTGAGCTCTTATGTTTATTTACATAACCTGTATTTTATTTAGCGGTGTCAATTTCTTTAGCTTCTAATAATTCAAACTGTATTTTTTCTTGATTTGGGATTAGCTTCATATCAGCTTGCCATTTAAGGGAAATATCACCCTTTGCGTCTTTAAAATAGACTTGTGGTAAGGATAGTTTTCCAGTCTTAGAAGAAAAAATAGTCGGTAGGTTTTTTTCTGGAAAGCCGAGTGCTTGCCAATTTTTTAAAGCCTGTTTTTGTTCTTCATCAAGCCCTGGTAAAGCGCTGGATGAAGGGGGCATATTTGCTTGTATTACTCCACGGTTAACAGCAGGTGTACTACCAGCTAGAGCTGCACTGTAAGTATCATAATTAGAATTATCAGGTGCACCCTTACGATTATCTCCAGTTAAGTCAGAAGAATGACAAGCTAAACAGTTTGTTTCAAAAACCTTAGCTTTAATACCATCGGGACCATCATATACTGGCTGTATAGCTTGGGCTTGGCTTATAAAAAGGCATGATGTAAGAGAGATGAGTAAACTACTTTTTTTCATAAAAAGTCCTATGTTTAGAAAATCGGTTGATTTAGTTGAGATGAATTAGTAAGGCAATAATTGCTATGCAAAGTTCATATTCTTAACTTAATTCTTTTATTGGTCGGTTTACCAATCAATTCCTTACAAAAAATTTTAAATATTGAGCCATGTTTGTTATAACAAAGGATGAAGACGTGCTTTGTAAGGAAATAATCAACTAATCGACCAATGGGTATGATTTATTTAATTAAATGAGATTTAAGTATTTTAGATAATTTAAGGTGGATTCGTTTATTTGAGGAGCCTCTGACTAAGTTGATTGGAATTTAGCGTAGAACAACTGTCGCTATTTTTCACGAAGTGAGAAGGAATAGTTACTCTATTGCATCGATCTTTGTTGTAAACCAAGAAAGCGGAGCGGCTCTTGTGTGGAGTTAATGGGTGGCAACAGAACTAGTCTATCTATTCGTTGCTCGTAGTGAATGTGACTTTTAGGGTAGGGCGTTCCAAAGTTTATAGAGATAGGCAATGGCGTGCTGGTGTTCTGTGTAGCTTTAGTTTATAAGTACCCAAGTTAAATTAATTTTACTTGGGTACTTACATGACGATGGAGCTTAAGTAAAATGAAATATGACTTTTATTTCAACTTACAAAACTCAAGCTAAATAATGGGTTATTTAGGAGAGGCTTCAGTTACTTCAAAAAGTAATTTACCAGATGATGATGGGACTAACTTCATAGTCGCTTTATAAGTAGTAGAATTACCAGAGTCATCAATAACATCGACAGCAGGTATTTTCAGCACGCCGTCATTAGATGTGTAAGCTGGGTTTTTGCTGGGGGCTGGAGATGTTGCAAGAACTTTACCTTGTAATGTCCATGTAGTCTTTGCTCCTTTTTGCTTGCCCTGAGTAAGAGTGGCTGTCCACGATAGGTCAGAAAACTCACCCGTTTTTGGATCCCATTTGCCTGTTGCAACGCCACCAAGGTTCTGATTCATGCTCATGTGATTGGCAAACCAACTTGATAGATCCAAAGTAATTGTTCCAGCTTCATCATCAACTGTTCCCGTAGGTATGACATAGCTTGAATCTTTAAGCGTACCATCTTCAACAGGTGCATCTCCTGTCCACTCGCTATTATGACGAATATTTGATGCAGCAGTATAAGTATATTGAGTTGGTTCGCTTTCGTCTTTCACCATACGAAAATTAGTTTGGGAAATAGACTGGCCATCAGTTGATGTATCTTTATTTACAAACCCTCCTACCAAATCAGTGTTTTGAGAAAAATCTAATTCAATAGGTGTTTTTTTGTCATTTGGATTGAAACTTCTGACAAGATTACCTGACGTAATATTCATAGAATCAATTTTTAAAACTTCAGCTGACGCTTGACTTGACAGTGCGCAACCTATTATCAAACTTAAAACTTTTACTTTATTATTTTGCATAATTTCTTTTGTGTATTTAAATATGTGAACCGAATATCTAAGCAAAAAATAAGCCATAAAAGTAGAGAGAGTTAAAATATAATGTAAGGTATTGTTATTTATAATATATAAATTGATATTGTTTTTTTGTGGAAATTATATTTGTAAGGAAAATATTAAACTATGTTTTTTAATGTGCATATGTTGTTGTATAGCGTAGTTATTATTTAATAAAGAAATGCGTTTTCATGTCTCAATAGTAGTGGAAGCCAGGGACTCAAAAGAGGTTTTAACTTACATTATCCAATGGAAATTGGGTGAAGGGTTAGAGCTGCTGTGTTAAACCTATGATTAATATCAGATCTGTGGGGAAAATTAGCACTAATCCTTTATTATAATTTCATCAAATACGAACGGTATCTTGTGTATGGTCAGTACTCATGGATTAAATTCTCGATATCTAAATTAGATTTCGTGGGTTCGGCATGTTGGTTATTATTCAACTTATTGTTTTACATTAGTATTTAAATAGATGCTAAAATACCTGTAAGGTTTAATATTTTTGTTCGACAAATAGATAGTTACATAACTGAACGATAAATAATAATAGTTGTCTTTATTCGGAATAGCTTAATGTCTTTATTTAGAAGGATATAACAAGATGACACATGAATTATCATCGCCAGATTTGTGGCTACCTTTGTACGGGGATATTCTTTATCGTTATGGAGTTGCTCGAGTGCGTAATTCTGATAGTGCGGAGGACTTAGTTCAGGAAACCTTATTGGCTGCATTAAAAGCAAAAGATAATTATGCGGGTCAAGCTTCTGAGCAAACGTGGTTGATCGGTATTCTTAAACATAAAATTATTGATTATTTTCGACAATTATCACGCGAGAGTTCTCAGGGGTTTGATGAACAAACCTCAATAAAAAAAGAGAGTGATGAGTATTTTAATCTAAAAGGAAATTGGCAAGTTGAATTATCCACTTGGTCAAAACCTGAGCAGTCAATAGAACAAGATCAGTTTTTAATGATCTTACAAGAATGTATAGATCGTTTGCCCTCACGGATGTCGCAATTATTTATTTTGCGAGAACTTGATGGGATGAGTAGTGAAGAAATTTGTGACGTATTATCCATTTCTACTTTAAATAATTTGTGGGTAATGTTATCAAGAGTTAGAGTGCAATTACGTAACTGTCTTGATATAAATTGGATCAACCAGTGAGGTTTTTCAAAATGTTAACATGTAAGGAAGTCAGTTATTTGGCTTCAAAAAAATTAGATAGAAAGCTATCATTTCGAGAGTTGATAGGATTTAAAATGCATACAGCTATGTGCAGATTGTGTAGACATTATGCTAGAGATATAAAAGTATTACATAAGCTGATGTTAAAAGTTGGAGAAAAAGGTCAAACATTATTACCAGAATCAGCAAAACTGTCCGAACAATCTCGTGATCGTATAAAACTTGCACTGGATAAAGCGTTGCAAGATGACAATAAAAATAATAAATTTATAGCGGACTAGAGTCCTCTCTACATAATTAGGAGCTTACATGACTGACTCTGTGATCAGTGAATCAGTACAAAACTATTATGGCCAAGTGCTTAAGTCTAGTAGTGATTTGAAAACGAGTGCTTGCTGTACTCTTGATGCGATGCCACTGTATTTACGCACGTTACTGGCTGATGTGCATCCAGAAGTGGTTTCTCGTTATTATGGGTGTGGCTCTCCTTTACCGCCTGCTTTGGAAGGGTGTACCGTATTAGACTTAGGCTGTGGCTCAGGTCGGGATTGTTATTTACTATCACGGCTAGTTGCTGAATCAGGGAAAATTATCGGTGTGGATATGACAGAAGAGCAATTGATCGTTGCTAAACGTCATCGTGACTGGCATGCAGAACGTTATGGATATGCACAATCTAATGTTGAATTTGTTCAAGGGTATATTGAAGATTTAGCATCAGCAGGTATTGCTGAAAACTCTGTTGATGTGGTGGTTTCAAATTGTGTCGTTAATTTATCTCCAGACAAACAACAAGTTCTTTCAGAAATATTACGTGTACTTAAACCTGGAGGAGAGTTGTATTTTTCTGATGTGTATGCAGACAAACGTATTCCTCACGCTCTTAAAATAGAACCAGTATTATTAGGTGAATGTTTGGGAGGGGCTTTGTATTGGGAGGATTTTCGCCGTATGATGCAAGGTCTTGGCTGCCCTGATATTCGAGTGATAAAGGAAACTCCCGTTGTTTTAGAAGATCCAGAGGTTGTCGCAAAAATTGGCATGATCAATTTTAAATCAGTCACTGTTAGGGCATTTAAAATGCCACTTGAAGATCGGTGCGAAGACTTTGGTCAAATTGCTATTTATAAAGGGTCAATAAAGGAACATCCCCATTTTTTTGATTTAGACGATCATCACCATTTTGAAAAGGGTAAGCCATTACGTGTTTGCGGTAATACTTATGATATGTTGAGCTCTAGCCGATATGCAGAGTACTTTGATTTAATAGGGGATAAAACCACTCATTTTGGTTTATTTGATTGTGCCCCTCCCAACACAAGTCTATCACTTGAATCTGGTGCTGCTTGCTGTTGATGACTAGGGTGTTATAAATGAGCGGAGCTATTGTTGTATTTGTTAAAACACCTGGTTTTTCATCTGTTAAAACTCGGTTAGCAGTCAAGTTAGGGCAGGAAAAAGCAGAGGCCTTTCACGTGGCATCATCTCGTGCGGTTTCTTCTGTCATTCAAGTTTTAAGCCAGTCTGATGATGTTAAGAGTTATTATGCGGTAGCTGAGGAACAGGCTTTAACCCATAAGTATTGGGAAGATTTACCTTGTGTATGGCAAGGGGAAGGTGGTTTGGGTGAGCGAATGGCTCATATTTACCAAACACTATTAGTTAAGCATGATTTTGTTATATTAGTCGGTGCAGATATCCCTCAAATGACGACTGAAGAACTTCTGAAGGCATCTGCTTGGTTATCTCATGAAGAGCAAGGAAGAATAGCATTTGCTCCTAGTATTGATGGTGGTTTTTGGTTGTTTGGTGGGAATATACAAGTATCACAATCAATTTGGACTGGTGTCATTTATAGCGAAGCTGATACAGGAGCCCAATTTTTAAAAAAAGTAAAACAAATTGGGGATGTGAATACATTAGCTTCTTTACGTGATGTTGATGAGGTAGAGGACTTGGTTATGTTGAAAAAAACGTTACTCGATTTAAGTGACCCTTTGCCAGAACAACAAGAGTTAATGCGTTTTTTGGATACATTGCCATTATCAAAGGTTGGGTAAGAGTGAAAAGAGAAAGGCCTTCCAATTAACCCCTTTTTTCTATAACATTGATATTTCCATTTGTTGTCTTAAATGGAGGCAGAATTCCTGCCATAGCTAGTAATTCTGCAGAAAGAATATTTGTTTTTTTGTTATCATCGTCACTCAAAATATTAAGTAGCAGTTTTTATTATTATAGCAATATTAACTTTAGCGTATTTGTGATAAGCCGTTAATTTTTCTTAAGGTTTTACTAGGACCCGGATGGAGTCCCCTCTTTTTTTATCGTGAAGAGACAAGGAAAGAGAGGGAAGGTAAGGCAGGAAAAGTGAAATAATTTTTCTCATAAAACTTATGGGTAAATTGCTTTTGGTTCAAAATTAGCCGCTGGATATTTTGGATCAAAAGCAGATTTTTCACCTTTTACACCCCCTGATGATTTTGCAGAAGACGCATCTACATAAAGAACTTTAGGTTGAAAAGAGGCGGCTGGATAATCAGGATCAAAACCTGATTGTTTTGGTTTTGCAGAAGTGTTCTCTGTTGATTTTGCTGATTCATCTGCAAAAATAACTTTTGGTTGATAATTTGCAGCAGGATATTCGCTATCACTACTATTAGCAATCGCTGTTAATGGTGTGGAAATGATGCCTGCAATTAACAGGCTTAAGAGTTTATTTTTCATGTTTTATATAATTCTTTTGAGTTTATTAATCCACCAATTTTAGTTGGATGGATATGGTTTTAGTTAACGAGTTTTAGTCTGCAAGTAATAGGCTAAAGTTGTAATTGATTGAGAGCTATAAAAAATCCAACCTTAAGTATCGTGTATTTTTTTTGAGTCTGCAACTGTTTTATAAAAAGATAAGGTGTAATTCATTACCCTAGCACTCCATCAATTCAATGTTATTGAAGTACTATAGTAATGTTTTTATTGTGGGGTAATCATTGAGTAGTTGCTGGCGAAAACTTTCTATAGCTTGGTCATTATTTCGATCTTCCCTGGGAATAGTGACATCAATTTCACTAATAACAGACATAGGAGAGGCTGATAGAAAAATGAGGCGATCCGCTAGAGCGATAGCTTCTCGCAAGTCGTGAGTTACAAATAAAATTGTATGGGGGCGTTGTCGCCACAATTTAAGTAATAAACTCCTGACTTGACGAGCAGTTGGCGCGTCTAAAGATACAAAGGGTTCGTCCATTAAAAGAATGTCAGGGTTTACAGCAAAGGCTCTGATAATTGAAACACGGCGACTCATGCCTAGTGATAGATGTTCTGGGTAGTTATGTTGATGTTCTGTGAGTTGCATGGATTCAAGTAATGAATCAATAATTTCTGGTGCTTGATGGCTGTTAATAACTAGCTCTATATTTTCTCTAACTGTGTGCCAGGGGAGTAGGCGAGGGTTTTGAAAAATATAGCCGATTTTGGGTGGAGAGTGTTGTTCAATCAAACTTATTTCACCCTGATAGTCTATATCCAGATTGGCAATAATGTTGAGTAAGGTCGTTTTACCACAGCCAGATGGGCCGACTAGGCATATAAAATTGTCATTAGGTAGTGATAATTTAAAATTTGCTATCGCTATGTATTGACGTGAATCAGCAGTAGTGTAGGTTTTATTCTTAATACTAATATGGATGCCAGTCGTCATCTACGCCACCTGAGTGCTTTTTTATCGAGGGGTTTTAAAATAAGCAATTCTATTAATTGAATCACTACTATAAAGGCGATGGTATAGGCTAAAATGCTTGCAACATCAAATAGTTGGTAAAACAAATGTAATTGGTAGCCCATGCCATCACTTCGACCCAAAAATTCAACGATTAAAATGATTTTCCAGATGAGTGCAAGCCCTGAACGCGTAGCTGCCATGACAAATGGATGAAGTTGAGGCCAAATGACGTGAAAAAGGATTTTATTTTTACTAAAATTATAGCAATGAGCCATTTCTAATAAGTCTTTATCTAGCGCTTTTGTCCCTTCTCTGATGGTGACAATGACGTTAGGCAATTTATTGATGACGACAGCAAGAATTGCAGCAGACTCAATCAAGCCAAACCAGATATAACATAAGATAATGGTAACAAATGCAGGGATATTTAAAAAGATGATTAGCCAATTATCAAGAAAAGCGTTAAGTCCTTTATCTCTGCCTAATGCGATGCCGATAGCACAGCCAAAAAACATGGCGATAGAAAAGCTGGTAACTAATCGTAATAAAGTAATACCAAAATGATGGGGAAGCTGTCCTAATTTAATTTCTTGCCATAAAACCTGGAGTACCACAGTGGGAGTGGGTAATGTATTGTCATTAATAACGATTGCCATTCCATACCATAGTGCGATTAATAGGAGGAAAGATAAGGTTGATAATAATTTATTAGACATAGACATTATTTAAAGGATATTGTTTTAATCCATTGTCCAAAAAGTACCTGGTTGTAGAGTTTCTGAATTACCCGTTAGTTTATTGTTACTAAGTTGTCGTAAAAACGTATATATTTTAGTCGCTGCTTGTTGTTCTGTTTTCCCCCACTGTTTTATCCTTCCCTGACAATATCGGTCACGCAATATAGCTTGTGTGGCATTATCTTTTACTTTAGTAAGTGGAATGATTTGCTGCCATATTTTGTCGGACTGGCAAAGTTGGTCTTTGGCTTTTTTAGTGATGCTAAAAAACTCATTAATAATGCTTTTGTTATTATTTGCCCAGTGTTGGCTAAAGACATAGCCTAAAGTAGGTAATTCTTCTTTAATCCCCAGTTGATGCATAATATCGTTGCCAGAGATGATTCGTCGGTAGCCGGCAGCTTCTAATTTTGCGGCATAATGCCAATAAGTGATGATGGCATCTACTCGGTTTCGTCTAATTTGCTGATTAAGCAAAGGAGGTGCCCCATAAGTTTTTTCTATTGATGAAATTAAATCAGTTTGATTTTGTTTAGATAAGGCCTGTAACAGTAACCAGTTTTTATCTAGTTCTCCGCCGGCAATACCCAATTTTGTATTTTTTAGATCAGCTAAGGATTTAATCGGACTGTTTTTAGGGACAACTAAAGCGCCTGAGGTTGTTGAGTAGGGGTAGAAAGTAAAATCAGATCCTGTAGATCTTAGTCTAGATACCCAGACCCAGTCTGAGACAATCATGTCAACAGCGCCAGATTGTAAGGCAATTTTTCCTGCTTGAGGGTTTGCGACAGGGCGTATTTCTAGTTGAAAGTTAGCATTGTCAAGCAAATGCTGATTCTTGAGAGTTTCTAATTCCCAGTTAACTGTGCCAAAAGCCAGTACTCCGAGTCGAATGGTTGTTTTTTCAGTTGCAAAACAAAATGATGAAATGAGAATTAAGAGTGAAAAGAAGAAAAATTTAAATTTCATATGAATTAATTGTTATTGAGAAGCTCTAACTGATCTATTCTAGCGCGAGACGAGTCCTAGGTGCGAGAATGATTGTCAAATTATGGTAAAATACTTCAATTATATTGGTTTAAGATAGTTGTATTGATGAGTA
This sequence comes from Methylococcales bacterium, assembly GCA_023145835.1. Classification (GTDB taxonomy): domain Bacteria; phylum Pseudomonadota; class Gammaproteobacteria; order Methylococcales; family Methylomonadaceae; genus QPIN01. Next base: position 7,644 of record JAGLDH010000021.1, on the reverse strand, counting down.
GTTCCCCACAAGTAACCCAATTAGTTGATCGGTTTGGAAGAACAGTTGATTATTTGAGAATATCTATTACAGATCGTTGTGACTTTCGTTGCGTGTATTGTATGTCGGAAGAAATGACATTTTTACCACGTGCACAAATATTGACATTAGAAGAGATTGGTTTCATAGCTCGTGCGTTTACTGATTTAGGTATAAAAAAAATACGTATTACTGGGGGAGAGCCTTTAATTAGAAAGGGGGCTTTAGATTTGTTAAATAATTTAGGGAAAGTTGAATCCCTTGATGAATTAGTCATAACGACCAACGGCTCCAAGCTTGAAGAAATGTCAGTTGCTTTAAAGGATGCGGGTGTAAAAAGAGTAAATATTAGTTTAGATACATTGGATGCTGATAAATTTAAACAAATTACCCGGACGGGAGATTTAGAAAAAGTTTTAAAGGGTATTTATGCCGCAAAAAAAGTTGGATTTGAGCGGATCAAAATAAATGCTGTTATTTTAAAAAATCGAAATCATCAAGAAGTAACACGTTTAGTGCAATTTGCTATCGATCATGGAATTGATATTAGCTTTATAGAAGAAATGCCACTTGGTGTTGTTAATAGCCATGATAGGGCAGAAGTTTATTATTCCAGTGATTTAATTAAAACTGATTTGGAAAAGACGTTTAGTTTACATTCTATACCTGATAAAACGGGAGGTCCTTCAGTTTATTATAATATTGTGGGAACAGATTCTAGAGTTGGATTTATTTCTCCTCATAGTCATAATTTTTGTAGTACTTGTAATCGGGTGCGGTTGACTGTAGAGGGACAACTATTGCTGTGCTTGGGTAATGAACACTCTGTTGACTTAAAGGCTGTGATTAGAGCTCACCCGGGGGATATGGATAAATTGAAACAAGTTATTATTGACTCCATGCAGATAAAACCAGAAAAACATGAATTTGATCTTAAAGAACAACCTATTATACTAAGGCATATGAGTGTAACTGGTGGATAAAATTATGTTTCCGAAAAAAACTAAGTTGTCAGCTATTCTCTATATTACCCATAAATATTAATAGGATTTAATTAATTACCTGATGACTACAGAATACAAAGCACATCCCTGGCATGGTATAAGTGCAGGAGAAAAAGCTCCTAATACAGTAACTGCCTTCATAGAAATTGTTCCTTCCGATACAGTGAAGTATGAAATTGACAAAGAAACTGGCTATTTAAAAATAGACCGCCCACAAAAATTTTCTAATACCATTCCTGCATTATATGGGTTTATTCCAAGAACCTATTGCGGTGAAAAAGTTGCTGAATATGCTCGTGATAAAGCGGGTGATGTTAAAGTAAACCGTGGAGATGAAGATCCTTTAGATATTTGTGTTTTGAGTGAGCGAAATGTATCACACGGTAATATTATATTACCTGCTATTCCTGTCGGTGGCTTTCGTATGGTTGATAATGGTGAGGCAGATGATAAAATTATTGCAGTGATGAAAGGAGATGCTTTTTATATGCAATGGAATGACGTGTCTGATTGTCCTGATTCATATATTGATAGACTAAGGCATTATTTTTTAACTTATAAAAGTATTCCTGGAGAAGAAAGTACATGCCAGATTACTCATGTTTATGGTCGAGAAGAAGCATATGAGGTTATCCGTCGATCGATGGCTGACTATAAAAATTATTTGAATATATATTATAAACCTTAAATATTAATGTGCTTTTTGTGAGAATTTTTTAAACATGAGCCCTAAGCTTTGTCCCCCTTTTTAGTTATTTCAACTGTTTTAGAATTAAAGTGTAAAAAGATGACAACAGAATCAGGCGCGGATGCAATTATTGCCCAGGCGCGAAAATATAAAGAAGACCGAGAAAAAAATTATAGAGAAAAAGCCCTAAAGCTTTATCCGTGGGTCTGTGGGCGTTGCTCGCGAGAATTTACACATGTTAATTTACGTGAGTTGACAGTCCATCATAGAAATCATAATCATGATGACAACCCAGAAGATGGTAGTAACTGGGAGTTGTTGTGTTTGTATTGCCATGATAATGAACATTCTCGATATGAAGAACAAGTACGTTATGGTGGCAGTCAAATGTCAGAAGTTGAAGATCATGGAGGGGATGCTACCTTTAATCCTTTTGCAGATTTGAAAGGAATGATGAAGAAATAACCAAAAATGAAAAAATGTCAGTGGGCAGTTTCATCCAAATTAGAAGAAAAGTATCATGATCTTGAATGGGGTGTACCAATACATGATGATCGATTGTTATTTGAATTTTTAATTCTTGAGGGTGCTCAAGCGGGTTTGAGTTGGTCAACTATTTTAAACAAACGCGAAGGATATAGAAAAGCCTTTGATAACTTTGATGCACAGTTAATAGCCCAATATGATGAAGAGAAGATTCAGCAGCTTTTAAATAACCCTGAGATAGTTAGAAATAAATTAAAAGTAAATGCTGCGATTAATAATGCTCAAGTTTTTTTAGCTATACAAAAGGAATATGGTAGTTTTGATCGCTATATATGGCAGTTTGTAGGTAGGAAAAGCATACAAAACCGGTGGCAACAACTGAGCCAAATACCTGCTATTACACTTGAATCTGAAAAAATGAGTAAAAATTTGAAAAAAGAAGGGTTTAAGTTCATTGGTGAAACAATTTGTTATGCTTTTATGCAAGCAGTGGGAATGGTTAATGATCATACAATTGATTGTTTTAGACACAAAGAAGTAAAAGATATGCGGTGTGAATAATATGGATAAAAAAGAGCAAGTAGATTACGTTCAAAAATATCATCAACTTATTCAAAATCAACAAACATTACTGCTTGCAACTGTGTCTGAGCAAGGAGAACCAGAATGTAGTTATACTCCTTATGTTAAAGATCAGAATAATGTGTTTTATGTTTTTGTCAGTGAGTTAGCAACACATACAAAACATATGCTACAAACTTCAAAAGTGAGTGTTTTGTTTATTCAGCCAGAACAAGAAACAAAGAATTTTTTCGCCCGAGAACGCGTTGTTTTTGATTGTGTAGTGAGTGAAATTAATCAAAATGATGCGTTATATAATAACCAACTAGATAAAATGAATGATCAGTTTGGTGAAACGGTGGGGCTATTGCGTAGTTTATCAGACTTTCATTTATTGGCTTTAACGCCTATTAAGGGTCGATATATAGCTGGTTTTGGAAAAGCTTTTGCAATTAATATGGCAGATGGATCGCTTGATCAATGAAGAGGGTAATAAAAAAATGAATAGAATTTTATCAATACTTGGTATCAGTTTATTATTACTAAGCTGTGCTTCTGATGGGGAAGAGTATATGCAGAAAAATGAATTGCTAGCACAAATTAAAGATGGAAAAACTCCTATTATTGTTGATGTTCGCTCTACGTCTGAGTATCAGTCTGGGCATGTTCCTGGAGCAATACATGTCCCTTTTTGGACAGCGTTTACTACAGATCAGATGGATGAGTATGAAAAAAAAGAATCTGTTGTTTTGTATTGTGAGCATGGGCCAAGGGCGGGGATTGCAAAGCTTGCTTTGAGTATGTCAGGGTTTAAAAATATTAGTTATTTAGAAGGACATATGACAGCATGGAGAGCAGCTGGTTTACCCATTGAGGCTAGGAATAAAAAGGAATAGAGGGTCTAAGCTTTGAGTGATTGGCTTAACCAAAATATCAAACTAGCTAATGATAACAACCAAATAATAATGATGGCAATTCCTGCTTTTTGGTTGAAAGGAAGCTCGATTATTTGCAGTGTGGCTAGGGTTTGATATTCCTGCCATAAATCTAGAGGAATAAGACGAATTGCCAGCCAAATACCTATAGGTAAGAGAATGAGATCGTCTAGAAATCCGATGACAGGAATAAAGTCAGGTATTAAATCTATTGGGCTTAATGCATAAGCAATGACCAAGCCTATAACTATTTTTGCCAATAGTGGAGTGCGGTTGTCGTGTGATGCCAAATAGAGAGCATAAGCTTTGTTTTTTAATAAGGTTGTGCTTTTTTTCATCTACTGTTTAACATCAAGAATCCCCATAAACGGTGTTTTTATGAAAGTGAAAAATCATCAATTTATGGGGAGTTTAAGACTTTATTCTTCGATTATATCTTCTGTTTCAAACCATCGATATACAAAACCAGCCAACATAGCGCCAATGATTGGAGCAAGCCAAAAAAGCCATAGTTGAGACAGTGCCCAGTCACCTTGGAAAATTGCAGTGGCTGTACTTCTCGCAGGGTTGACAGACGTGTTTGTAACAGGAATGCTGATAAGGTGGATAAGAGTCAGGCCTAAACCAATTGCGATAGGAGCAAACCCTTGAGGTGCTCGTTTATCTGTAGCACCTAAAATAATTATTAGAAACATAAATGTCATCACTATCTCAGCAGTTAGTGCTGCAGTTAAGCTATATTTTCCTGGAGAATGTTCTCCAAAACCGTTTGAGGCAAACCCGCTCGCTGTCGCATCAAATCCTGCTTGTCCTGAAGCAATAAGATATAACACCGCTGCTCCAGTTATTCCTCCTACTACTTGTGCGGCAATATATGGGCCAAGTTCATTAGCTGAAAATCTTCCTCCTGACCAAAGGCCGAATGAAACAGCTGGGTTTAGATGGCAGCCCGAAATATGTCCAATAGCAAAAGCCATTGTTAATACGGTTAGTCCAAAAGCAAAAGATACGCCCATTAAGCCAATACCTACATCAGGAAATGCTGCTGCTAGAACAGCACTTCCACAACCACCAAGTACTAACCAAAATGTACCAATAAATTCTGCGCCTAGTTTTTTTGTTAATGACATTTATTTCTCCTTATGAATATAAGTGTGTAACCTATCTTTTTTAGAGTATCTACGTAATAAATTATTATTATTTTTACGAACTTGAATAGTTTCATGATAATCGTTTCAGGTCAATGGTTTTTGCTGTTTAGTTAAGGAACCTCTGAATAAGTTGATTCGTAAAAACTCATGTTCAATTAATTCAATAAGTTATATTCTATTAAATCGTTGCTTTAAGACTTAATCAGAGGTTCTTTAAAAAAGTACTCTAACTTGTACAATTAATGATATTGAATGTGTTTTTTTGTAGTTTAGATTGTAAAAATGTGGATAGGTAAGAGAGTTATTAGTTTTTTGATAAAAATAATAAAGTTAAAGGATTGATAAATTTGATTTAATGTGTCTAAATCTAAAATCATGTACTCACGTACAATAGATTCTTATAGATGCTTCAATTTATGATGTACTTCACAGTTTTTATTTAGAAATATAAATCGGTCTGTTGGAGAAGTAAGTTATGAATGAATTAGGTAATAGCAAAAACGAAACTGATTTTGATTTTGATTTTGATTTTGATTTTGACGAGTGGATGAAACTTTTTAAAAATGATCCAGAAAGGTTTGAAATAAAGCGACAAGATTTAATTCAATCGACTATCAAACAGGCTCCAATGGAAATGCAACGGCGCTTAAATGGATTGCAATGGCAGATTGATACGGAGATAAAGCTAGCTAAAAATCCTTTGGAGGGGTGTATTAGAATACATCAAATGATGATGGATTCGGTTTATGAGCCTAATGGATTGTTGGATGCTTTATCTATGACAAAAGAGGAAGTTAAGGTATCTACTCCAAATATCGTTAAGCTAAAAGAAATTTTTAGAACAGCTGAAACAGAGGATTAGGTTGTTCAGTTATAGGTAGGAATTGATATGGATGCGTGCGTGCTTTAATTAAACTCATACATCCAATTTAAACTCTGTTCTGTTGTCCCAATAGGATTGTATTCAGCACCGACCCAGCCAGAATAAGTAGAGTTTTCTAGACTAGTAAAAAGTTGATGAAAATTTATTTTACCTGTTCCTGGTTGCCCTCTACCCGGCATGTCTGCAAATTGAATGTGTCCAATTTTATGGCCATATTTTTTAAAGAATTGAAGGGTTTTTTCGCCCATCATTTGCATATGATAAATGTCATATTGCATATAAAGCATGGGATGGTTTATTTGATCTAATATGCCTAACATTTGTTGTTCTGTGTGAATAATAGCGTTAGGCATATCAATAGTATTAATGGCCTCAAAAACGGTTTTAATACCCAGTGGTGTAAAGGTCTCTAGGGTATGAATAAGGTTGTTTTTAAAGGTGGTTAAATATTCGGTTTTTTTTCTTTGGTCTACACATCGACCAGGTAATACGTTGATAGCTTCAGGTTGTAATGCTTCGGCATATGATTTGCACTGCTGTAGGGCATTAAGAAAATATTCTTGTTTTCCTGGGACTGAAGCAACTCCTTCTCCGCCTAGTAGTAGATCATCCGCATTAATATTAAATAACACTAGTTTTAGTTGGTTTTCTATTAAAGCCTGTTCAATTTTAGTGGCAGGGAGCGAATAAGGAAATTGAATTTCAACAGCATTAAAACCACATTTTTTTGCTGCTTTAAAGCGATCTATTAAATCAAGTTCAGTAAACAATAAACTTAAATTAGCAGTAAATTGGATCATTTGAGCCTCTTGCAAAACGCCATAAAGCGAGTGAATTTTTAGCTTGAATAGCTAAAAATTAAAAACTTACTCATAAATGATAAAATAAAGAAGTGACAAAACAATCTAAAAGTATCGATAAATGAGCAAGTTGCACAACAGATTAGCACAAACATGGTTGAATATTCAAGACTGGTTATTTCCTTGGTTAGCTGAAGAGTTAGTGACCACATTAGAAATGATACGCATTGAAGAATTTATTCATTCAAGTCATGGCTTCCCTGATCGACCACCAAAAGATAGAGGTGCTATTGCTAGAGCTTATATTGCAAAAATGGTTTATAACATGCCGACTACACGCACATTGCTGGATAGGTTAAAGACAGGCATTTCACTCAGGCGTATTTGTGGCTGGGAACGAGTCAGTGATATTCCAGAAGAATGGACATTCTCACGTGCTTTTGCAGAGTTTTCTAAATCACAACTGCCCGAACGTGTTCATGAGAGCTTCATTAAAAAGCACTATAAAGGAGAAATCGTCGGTCACAATTCACGAGACTCTACAGCAATAGACGCGCGTGAAAAGCCACTTAAAAAAGAGAAGGTTAAACAAGCCCCTAAAAAGCGAGGGCAACCAAAGAAAGGCGAAGCCCGCCTAAAAAAAACGACACGGATTGAACAGCAGGCTGCAGGCAGCAGGCAGCAGGTATGGGTTTATCCGACATGCTGGATGATTTGCCGAAATCCTGTAATGTAGGAACAAAGAAAAACAGTAAGGGATATAAAACTAGTTGGACAGGCTATAAACTTCATATCGATTCAGCGGATGGCGGCACTCCTATTAGCTGTGTTTTAACCTCAGCATCCACACATGATAGCCAGGTTGCGATTCCATTAACAAAAATCAGCCACCAGCGTGTTCCAATCTCTATGATTTAATGGACTCAGCTTATGATGTTCCTCAAATACATGAGGTTAGTCAGCAATTAGGACATATTCCACTGATTGATAAACACCCGCGTAGAAATAGTGCCTTAAAAGCAGAACTAAAAGCTAAAAACAAACGCTGTCGACTAGTCGGTCATCAAATAGCGAAAAAGAGTCGTTATAAAGAGCGTAGCACTGTTGAGCGAGTGAAT
>JAGLDH010000209.1 GCA_023145835.1 Methylococcales bacterium | reverse complement strand
AATATATTCATCATGCAGTGATCTAGCAAGCATAGTGATATGATATGATATGATATGATATGATATGATATGATATGATATGATATGATATGATATGATATGATATGATATGATATGATATGATTATAAAAATTGTATTTTCTCTAACCCGTCTTGTCAAGTTATAAATAAACACAACACTATCAATCTAGTTACAATTAAAATGAGTCGTAATCTCTCAAAGATAAAAAAACAGAATGTAGAGGCTGATATTTCAGAAAGTATGCGAAATGATGCCCCAAAAAATACAAGTGATTTTCCATGGAAAAACGAAAATGTAAGGGAGGATATAATTAAAACGTATAATTTAAGATTGTCAGAACCTTACTTATTAAAATTGAAATTTATTTCTGAAAATACACCACAAAGTATGCAAAAATTTTGCATTACGATTATAGAAAGAGAAATTGATAAGAAAATAAATGAGATTACCCAACCTTAATCCTCTCTATATTATCTAAAACTTATCAACATAATTAAAAATAAGGACACGCTTTTTTTACAATGAAAACAATTCAAAAATCAGATTTACAAGAAGCTTTGCTGGTTTGTAAAGGTGCATTTTATTCAGCTGCTGGCTTTAGCATGATTATCAATTTTCTCATGCTGGCACCTGTTATTTATATGTTGCAACTTTATGATCGCGTTGTGCCAACGAGCAATGAGTCTACTCTGTTAATGTTAACTCTTATCATGGTCGCACTATTTATCACCTCTGGCATATTAGAATGGGTTAGATCACAAATTTTAGTGCGGGTAAGTACTCGACTAGAAACATTATTGAATACACGTTTATTTGATATTGCTTACAAACAGTCTTTATTTAGTGGGGGGCAACGAGCAAGCTCTCAACCTTTAGATGATTTAACTGCGTTAAGGCAGTTTATGACGGGCAATGGTCTGTTTGCTTTTTTTGATGCGCCGTGGATGCCATTTTATGTCATCGTCATGTTTATATTTCATCCGTGGTATGGATGGGCCGCCATTTTTACCAGTATTCTTTTAACAATCATTGCTATCATTAATGAGAAAGCAACCAAACAAACATTAACAGATGCTAATAGTTTAGCGATGTCTGGTCGAGCTTTAGTTAATAACAATTTACGTAATGCTGAAGTGGTTGAATCAATGGGAATGTTAAATAACATTCGCCAGCGCTGGCAAGGAAACTCACACAAGGTGTTAGGGTTGCAATCATCAGCAAGCTCTAAAGCAGGAATGATTACTTCTTTATCTAAAACGATACGTCAAATGTCTCAATCCTTAATTTTAGGTGTGGGTGCTTACTTAGTGATTCAACAAGAAATCACGCCTGGATTAATGATTGCTGGATCAGTATTATTAGGCCGTGCATTAGCCCCTATAGATTTAATGATCGGCACATGGAAAGGATTTATTGCTGCGAGAGGGCAATATAAACGTCTTAATGAAGTACTTATCTCTTGGCCAGCAGATGAAGAAAAAATGCCTCTACCTGATCCAGAAGGACGATTAGTTCTTGAAAATATTGTTGTTACACCTCCAGGGTCAAAAACAGCGGTAATAAAAGGCATTGATTTAATTATTGAAAAAGGGGATTCTGTCGCCATTATCGGCCCAAGTGGATCAGGAAAATCAACGCTTGCTCGTGCCATGTTAGGGATATGGCCTGTAACTAATGGAAAGGTCAGGTTAGATGGCGCTGATATTTTTACTTGGGATAGAATTGAATTAGGTCCTCACATTGGTTATTTACCCCAAGATATAGAGCTATTTGAAGGCACTATCAGCGAGAATATTTCACGTTTTGGTGAAGTAGATTCAACACAAGTGGTATATGCAGCTCAAATGGCTGATGTCCATGAAATGATTTTAAAGCTACCAGAAGGTTACGATACGATTATAGGGTCACCAACAGGTATGCTATCAGGTGGACAAAAGCAGCGCATAGGGCTTGCTCGTGCACTTTATGGGGCTCCCAAATTAATTGTCTTGGATGAGCCTAACTCAAATTTAGATGATATAGGTGAAAAAGCATTAGCTAATACCTTATTACGTTTAAGCCAACAAAAAATAACCACTATCATCATTACACATAGAAACAGTGTGTTATCTCAAATTGATAAGTTAATGATTATAAATGAAGGGGTTCTAAATGCTTACGGTCCCAGAGAACAAGTATTAGCCGCTGTTCAACAAAAAATAAAAGAACAAGCACAAGCGATGCAGGCACAACAAGCATCTACTGCTAAATAAACATTTTAATCAACTTATACAAAAAAATTATGAATTTTTTTAAATCTGATATCAATGAAAATGATCAAGTTGATATTGATACTTTAAAAACGGACGATAGGCCCATAAGAGCTATTGGAGTTGTCGTTGTTATTTTAACATTAGGTGTGTTTGGAACATGGTCAATGCTTGCTCCTATTGATAGTTCAGCAGTTGCCCCTGGTGTTATCGCTGTAAAATCACATAAAAAATCAATTCAACATCTTGATGGCGGCATCGTTAAACATATATTAATTAAATCAGGTGATTTGGTTGAGAGTGGTGATATTTTATTAAAACTAGACGACACCCAAGCAAAAGCACAATTAGAGATTAGTAAAGGTTTATACATCAGTTTACTGGCTCAACAAGCTAGGTTAATCGCAGAAAGAGAGCAAAGTAAAACGATTGATTTCCCCTCAATATTAGCAAAAGACAATACAAGAGAAATTAATGCCAAAGCATTACAAGAGCAAATTTTCTTAACAAGAAAAATGTCTTATAAAGGTGAAGTTTCCGTATTAACTCAGCGAATAGACCAATTAAAATCAAAAAAAGAGGGGCTAAATCAACAACAAAAAAGTAAACATACATTAATCCTCTCTTACCAAGAAGAAATTAATGATTTAACCGCACTTTTAAAAGAAGGATTTGCAGACAAGAACCGTTTAAGAGATGTACAGCGAAGTCACACCCTTAAACAAGGTGAAGTTGCTCAATTAAGTGCAGACATTGCCAGCATCAATATTAAAATTGGGGAAACAAAACTTCAAATTTTACAAATTACCCGCGAATTTCAGGAAAATGTTGCCCGTAAATTAGATGAAATTAATACCAAAATAATTGATTCGGAAGAACGCGTCATAGCATTACAAGACAAGGTGTTAAGAACAGATATTAGAGCACCGAGTAGTGGCCGAATAATGGGGTTAAAAAAACACACTGAAGGTGGAATTTTAGCCCCTGGGGAAATCATATTAAATATTGTTCCTCAAGGAGAATCATTAATTGTTGACGCACAAGTCTCTCCAATGGACATAGATAGGGTGCATGTAGGGCTGCTAGCAAAAGTAAGGCTTAGCGCTTTTAAACAAGCATTAACACCAGTTGTTGAGGGTGAATTAACTACACTTTCAGCCGATAGATTAATCGATGAGATGACTGGAGCGCCTTACTTTAGTGCACAAATAGAATTAACACTTGAAAGTTATGAAAAACTTGAAGATTTTGAGTTATTACCAGGAATGCCAGCAGAGGTATTAATAAATACCGGTGAACGCACTGTTTTTGAATACTTAACACAACCCATTTCAAATGCCTTTTCAAGAGCATTTATAGAAGATTAACCATGTTTAAAATACTCCATATTATAGTTACATACTTTTTTATAATTAATTTATCACATGCCGAAAATTTATTAGATATTTACCAGAAAGCCTTACAATCAGACCCTACTTTAAATATGGCAAAGTTAAAAGAAAAGGTCGGTGAAGTAAAAGAAAGACAAGCAATAGGTAGCTTATTACCTCAAATTAGTTTTTCTGGAAATATATCTTCTAATAATAGAAGAACATTAGGGAATAGAAAATCAGAAGATAACTATAAAGGGGAAAGGTATTCAATTGGGTTAACTCAAACAGTTGTTGATATGCCAAAGTTCTTTAATTTAGTAAAACATCAATCAATTACTGAACAATATCATTCAGAAAAGATAGTTGCAGAACAACAGTTAATGCTAGAAGTTGTTAATCGGTACTTTCAAGTTTTAGAAGAAAAGGATAATTTAATTTTAGTAAAACAAGAAAAAGAAGCAACAGAAAAAAAGTTAGTTCAAATTAATAAACAATATAAAAAATCACTTATAAAAATAACGGATGTTTTAGATACAGAAGCAGAATTAGATAGTATTAAAACAACTGAAATTGAAATAAAAATGCGTTATATATTAGCAAAAGAAAGTTTATCTGAGTTAACAGGTGCTAGTGTTAATCGCTTAGTTAATTTAAAAAATAATGTTATATATAAGCCAATAAAAGGCGATATAAATAACTGGATTGAAAAAGCAAAAGCAAATAATCCCCTTCTTAAATCAAAAACAAAATCAATCGATGTTGCACGTCACTCCATTTCTGAAAATAGATCAAGACACCTTCCAGTCGTTGATTTACAGTTAAATTATTACGTAACTAACACTGGATTTCAAAGTGCTTTGCAAGATAAAAGTGAAACTAAAGTGGCTGCTATTAACTTAACATTACCTATTTTTTCAGGTGGAACAACCTATTACCAAGGGAAAGAAGCCATTTACAATATGAAAATATCCCAACAAGAGTACACATCAATATTGAGAATGATTATCAAAGAAACAAGAGATGCTTTTTTATCAACCAATGCTAATTTAAGAAAAATAATATCATCAAAAAAAGCGCTAAAATCATCACTTAAATCACAAGAAGCAATGGAAAAAGGGTTTCGTTATGGTGTTTTAACCATTAGTGAAGTACTTAATTCGCAAACGAGAGTTTTTAAATCAAAAAGAGATCTACTTCAAGCAAAATATTCTTATATAAAAAATAAAATACGGTTTAAAAATATTATTGGTGAAATAAACTTAACCTCTTTAGAAGAAATAAATGAATGGCTAGTAAGCCAATAAATTATAGCTTTAAATTTTTCTTAACATCTTTAAAACTATTTTTTCTTTTCTTTACATCATCCCAACTTTCACCCGTATTATAAAATTTAGATAATGATGTTTTTGTTAACCTAGCAATAACTGCCGCCTTAGTTTCTCCAGGTTTTGCTAAATTATTAATATCTTCATCAGTTAATTTACGTTTATTTTTAATGTTTTCATTTTCACCAAATTGAAAATGAAAATGAGTAACAGTACGCCCCAGTTTTATTTGCCCGTATTTTACCCATAAATTAGAATGCTTGTTTATTTCTGCTATAGCAGGATCAATAACGCGTCTTTTTAAATCTCCTAATCGACTGTACTTATTGCCCACTTGAAATTGTTTTTTTAACCATTCCACCTCAATTTCACGTTCACCCGCTGAAATCCATTGTATTAATAATTCATATAACCTAATCGAATAAACACTTTCAAACCGAGTAACATGCCTAAGTTTATACCGAGTAAATTCTTTCGATAATTTAGAAATATATGGAATAATACCTGATGAAAAACTTAAAACTAATTTACCTTCACCAGGAATATAATCAATACTACTAATCCATCGAGTTTTACGTTGAGTTATTTTTAAATTATTTATATCTGGGTCTTCAATAGTAACACTTCTATCATATAATTTTTCAGCCGCTTTTTTTAAGTCTCTATATGCATTTGAAAAACTATCTAACCCGACCAAATCAACAATTTCAGCCGCCGAAACTTCAAATTTATATTGCTCAGTTAAATCAGTCATAGAATCAATTTGAGCAATACAAGATAATAATACTCGCTGCTCTGAAAGGCTAAGTAAATAACTTGCTTCAATAACTTTATTCGATTTAACAACCGTTAATTGTGTTTGATTTTCCAAAATAATATGACGACAAGAGAAAAACATTGTCTGACTATACTTTGAAAATGAAAAAAAAGGGTAAAAAAATTAAAAAATTAAAGTTATACACAGGTTAATTAATTGATTTAAAACAATAAAAATAAAAATAAAGATCAATCTGTCGTCATATGAGATCAATCTGTCGTCATATGAGATCAATCTGTCGTCATTTAACGAT
>JAGLDH010000208.1 GCA_023145835.1 Methylococcales bacterium | reverse complement strand
GTACTGGGCTCCAACCATTCAGACATACTACATATGCTGCTTAAGTGAGCCACAAACATACAATATATTGTGCTTTTGTGTGACTCTTGAATGGTTGGAGCCCAGTACCTTTATTTCATCCTCAGTCCTTAAAGTAGATATTTCAAAATTAAATACTGTATTCAGTGTCATATTCACGTCACAAACATCTGTTATATTTTTATAGTTAAACTATCATTTCTACATCCCCTTAGCAGAAATTTATTCCGTGTACTTAGGTTTCCGATTAAAAAATTCAGAAATGACTGTTTTTACGATTGATATTACTCGTACACACAATATTGCCCACTTTACTAAAACCCAATGAACTGGTTTATTACTCTACTCACCGATCAATCGGTGGCACATACACTCTTAATTATCAGCTTAGTTATTTCATCAGGTTTAGCACTTGGTGAAATTCCTTTTTTTAAAATAAAACTAGGGATTGCAGGCGTTTTATTTTCCGGGCTAGCTTTTGGACATTTTGCCATTACTATTGATCCTCATATCATGCATTTTTTACGAGAATTTGGTCTTATCCTCTTTGTATATGCTATTGGATTACAAGTGGGACCAGGTTTTGTTAATTCTTTTTTACAAAATGGAATAAGGCTAAATATTTTAGCAGCCAGTATCGTTATTTTAGGGGCGGTAATTACTGTTGCTATTAGCTATTTCGGTCATATTAAAATTCCGATTGCCGTTGGTTTATTTTCTGGCGCAACAACTAATACACCCTCACTTGCCGCTGCCCAGGAAATTTTGGGTGGAATGCCTTCAATTGATAGTGAAACATTAAAACACCCAGGACTTGGTTATGCAGTGGCTTACCCATTTGGTATTATTGGCATCATATTCACCATGTTGTTAACCAAACTCCTTTTTAAAGTCAATGTTGATTCAGAAGCTGAATCCTTTAGAACATTACAAAAAGAAAATGCCAATCGTCCAATCTGGATAGACTTAACAATTAACAATACTAACTTGAATAGTCTTACTGTTGATCAAATTCCCTTTTTTAAGACAATGGATGTTGTTGTTACCCGTATTCTCCATGATGGTGAGGTACATGTAATCAATAACAAAACCCAATTATATATCGGAGATAGTATTCGTCTAGTAGGCGAAAAAATGAAACTCGATGAATTAAAAATGTTAATCGGATCAGAGTCTGAATTTAATCTAAAAGAAATCTCAGCCAATCTACTTAGCAAACGTTTTGTTGTGACAAATAAAGAGGCAGTCGGAAAATCAATTAGTGAGCTTCGAGCGTTATATGCCGTCACTATACCCAGGCTTCATCGTCCTGAAGTTGAATTAACACCGAGTGGCTCTGTTCATATCCATTTTGGAGATGAACTCCATGTTGTAGGAAGTAAAGAGTCTCTAAAGCAAATTGAGAAAATTCTAGGTAACTCTCTAGAAAAACTAAGTCACCCTCAAATCGTACCTATCTTCATAGGGATTACTTTAGGCGTAATTTTAGGAAGTTGGCCTTTCTTCATCCCAGGAATCCCCTCAGCAATTAAACTAGGACTTGCAGGGGGGCCTTTAATTATTGCGATCATTCTTAGCAGAATCGGTAATTGGGGGACGATGACTTGGCATCTACCTAAAAGCTCTAATATTATTTTAAAAGATATTGGAATCGTACTATTTTTAGCTTGTGTTGGACTACATTCGGGGGATCAATTTGTAAATACTTTAATCAATGGAGACGGTTTATACTGGATGGCATGCTCTATCTTAATCACCCTATTACCCCTACTCATTGTTGCCTTCGTTGCAAAAGGTATCTACAAACTAAACTTTCTATCTGTCTGTGGATTATTAGCTGGCAGTATGACTGATCCTCCGGCATTAGCATTTGCAAATAGTTTTAGCAATTCATCCGCTGTGTCCATCGCCTATGCAACCGTTTATCCGCTAGTGATGATACTTAGAATTATTTCTGCCCAACTTATTATTTTGTTTTTTATTTCCTAATTTATTTTAACATTTTAGATCTATTCTAGAGCGGATAAAATCATAAACTTAAATACCTGAGCATAATTATTAAATTAATTGTGTTCCAATATTTACAACCTCCAGTAACAAAGATATTAAAATTCTCACGCTTTACTGTTATAGAAAAAATATCCCTTTATTCCTCAAAAGTAAATAATCATCTATTTTTTAGACAATTAATTTATAATATTTATTTGATGTTCATCCCATATTAAGCAAAAATAGTTTGCTTTATTAAGAATAATAAATATCAACTTAATTTCAGGAGAAAAAATGACGCGTATTATCTTTGTTTTATTTAGCTTGCTAATTTCAAGCAACCTATTTGCTAAACCACCCCAACCTGCTGTTGCTATAAAGGAACCCACTGTAGGAGATACCGTCAACAAGTCGTTAATTAAACGCTTAGACACTAATATTATTCGCTCAGAAATGGAAAGCTCTTTTAGGGCAACACGAAAGTTTCGCGTACTTAGTCGTGACAAAAACACAATGAAAGCCATTCTTGATGAGCAAAATTTTGCCAATTCTGATCTTGCTAAAGGTGATGCAGCCAGTTCAGGCAATATGAATAATGCTAATTATTTAATTTTACCCATTATTCAAGATTTCAAATTTCACAGAACTCATAAGCCACTTCCTAACTTTGACAATAAATTCAAACGTAAAGATTGGGGTGTATTGGTTGTTGATGCACAAATGCTTGATAGCACCAGCGGACAAATTGTTACCACCTTTTCTCTTAAAAAAACCTTTGCTACTAAAGAATCTATTGTAAATTCTGACACAGGTTCTCCTAGTAGCATCTATTTTTCTAAAATGGCTAAAGGTATTGCAGCACAATTAGCCAGTCAGTTTGTTGCTCAAGTTTATCCAATGAAAGTTGTTAAACGTAACACAAACGAGGTTATCCTTAACCGAGGAAAAGATGGGGGAATAAAAATTGGTGAAAAACTCAACGTATATTTTGCAGGTGAAGCATTAATTGACCCCGACACAGGCGAGTCGCTAGGTTCTAGTGAAGAGCTTATAGGTACAGTTGAAGTCACTCGTATACTACCTAAAATTACTTATGCCAAAATTGTTACTGAAACAGATCCTCAGGGTCTTCCTATGAAAATGGGAAATATTTTAAGAAAACAATAAATTATAGTTTTGTATTGTTAAAACTACAGACTAAATAAAATTTTCAAAAAAAAATTTTTGTTCGTCTTTATTAAATGCATGGGTAAACATGTATGTATAGATAAATTAATAAAGAAACGGAGACTATGCAATAGATTCATAGCGACTATGTATCTATTGCTACAACTCAAAAAAAACAAAACGTTAGGAGCAAGGGTTTATAAAATATAAGTTATATTAAATCCTCACGACTATTTGTTTGTATCTTCGTACAAAGCTAGTTACTCAAGTTATTTCCGACATACCTTTTAAACAAGAAGGTATTACTCAATAAGCCCAATTATTAGCACTAAATTTCATTAAGGACTACTATGAAACAAAAAACTTCCAACCCTTTACTAAAGTTTTGTTTTTTACTTTTTTTCGGGTTATTTATTAGCGCTTGTGAAGATCAATCCGGAGAAACTCCCCAAGAAAATGAAACACTTGGATTCGAAAAAAATCAACAGGCTCAAATTAAAATTGCCGTTCTTGGTACGAGTGACTTTTTTCCAGACCGCGCTGTTCAGCAAAAGATGGGGCTTCCAGAAGGTTTAGCGGCTAGGGTAATTGAGCATTTACAAAAAAGTAATCGCTTTAATGTTTTGGAAAGAACGGCATTACGAAAAGTAATCAATGAACAACAATTTGGCAAAGGTGATAAAGAATCTTTTTTGGATAGAACCTTAAACGCTGCAACTGAAAATCTTCCAGATGTTGATGGCGATGCAGTGAAATGGACGGGGGCTTTGTCTGACCATAACGATATTGTTAAAGAATATCAAAACTTAGGTACAACCATTGGCGCCGATTTTCTAGTTTTTTCTGTCCTGGAAAAAGCAAATGAAACGACAAAAAGCACCGCCATTCCCTATAGCGATTCTAATAAAAAAATCACTCAAAATGTATCAGATGCTCGTCTTCGATTAAGAGTCATTAACACTAAAACAGGGATGATAGCAGGTACATCAAGTTTCAGAACAAAGGTAAGTGAATCAGTATTTGAAGGCCGTGAATCCACTCGTGATGAATACTCAACCTTTGACCATGTTGGCACTATCGCTGCTCAAAAAATCCTTGATATTGTCTCTCCAGCAAAAATCGTCAGCACTAATCCTTTAGTCATTAACCGTGGGAGTAATGATGGATATGCACCAGATAGCACTTTTAAAACTTCCAGAGAAGGCAAAGAAATTTTAGATCCTAGTGGTATTGTTATTGGTCGAATTAAAACACCTACAGGAAATATCAAACTTTCCTCTATACAAGAGACTCTTTCCGTTGTAGAAATTCTTGATGGCGATGTACAAGTAGGAGACCTGCTAGATATTAAAGATCAACAAGCGGGAGCTGGAGCAGCAACCAAACCAATTGAAAAAACGTCTAAGGGGGGTAAGCTAACGCTTGCTATTGGTAAAGTTCATTTTAATGTAGTCGCCGACTCTATTCTTTTATCAATTGACGACTATCCACGTATTAAAAATGACTTAATGGTTAAGCTAACTAATTCTAATCGTTTTGATGTTTTAGAACGACATGAAATTGATCAAGTACTAGATGAAAAAAACTTTACTTCTTTAATGGCCGGAAGTGAAATTGATGCTCATCTTAAAGAATTAATTGGCGCCGATTATTTAGTACTCACTGCTGTTGATAAATTTTCTATCCTTTCGGAAAGTAAAAAAGTGGCCTATGTTGATGAAGTTCAAACACGACATTTCGGTATTATCGAAGCAACATTAAGAATCGTAGACAGCCATTCGGGTAAACTTTTAGCTGCCGATAAAATTCGCATCAACAAAAAACTAGACCAATATAATAAAAACCAATCTACAAACACATACAGTAATCTAATTGATGATTTTACTAACCTAATGGTAAGTAAAATCGTCCACAGGCTTTATCCTATAAAAATAATGGCAACGCTTCCAGATGGCAGTGTTTATATTAATAGAGGTTTGGATGGAGGTTTAAAGTCTGGCGATGTTTTTAATGTTATGCGTCCAGGACAAGATTTAATTGATCCTGACACAGGCATTTCATTTGGCTCTGCAGAAACCAAAATTGCTGAATTAAAAGTCGAGTCTATTGAAACATCCAGGTCAAAAGCCAGTATTCTGAGTGGTTCTGAAGTTTTACGTGGTGATATTTTACGCCAGCCGCAAGAAGCAGCACCTCAACAGCTGCAGAAACAACAAGAAACGCCAGTTAATAGACCAAACTTTTAATTCAGTTTTTGGAAAAAATGATGAAAAAAACCAATAAACACCTAGAAGTGATCATTGCTATAGTTGCATCAGGGGCTATTCTTTTTCCTGCAAAACAGGCATTTGCTGTTAATTTTTTCAAAGAATTAAGTAATAGTTTAGAAAAAATTCAAAAGCATATTCCTAAACCTCGGGTTCCCCAGTCAGCTCCTGTACCAACACCCGTTACACCAGACGTCACTAATCCTCATCGCGTTATACGTAATGCTGCAAAGGCAGGGAAACAAGAAATACCATATGAAATCAACTATTTCGGATATTCTAAAAATTTCTTACCCATAAGAAATCATATTGCTGATGGTGAAATGAAACTCGCTTATGAAGCAGAACAAAGCAATATTAAAAATAATGGTACTAGCTTCCTTAACTCAGTTGAAGCTGGCGTTTTATCAGTTGATACAGCACATACTTCCGATGCAATTGAAGATTTTGCAAAAGCAGAAAATCATTTAAAAGAACAAATGGATCGCTCTGTTATTGAAAATACGACAATGAAGTATGGGCGTGAGCTCATAAGTATAGTGAGTGGAAAAGGGAACTTGACCGAATACAATGGAGAACCTTATGAACGGATTATGATGCTTAATTACAAGTCGATTGCTTACTTATTAAATGGTGAGCGAAAATCCTATAATGTCACACGAAGAGCGATTGACTGGCAAAATATAGAGAAAAAAACATTTGAAAAAGGTATTGAAGAAGTTCAAGGGAAAGTAAATGAGCAGAAAAAAGCTCAAAGCAATGAAAAAACAATGTCTTATGCCCCCAAAGCTTTTGATTTAATTTTTAGACAATATAATCGAAATAAAGCAAGAGCAACTAGTGTAAAAAGTGCTTATATTAATCCTTTTGGCTTTTATATGGCGGGCATTGTTCAAGAGTTTGATAGCTATGAAGATCAATCATTACGAGATAATGCACGAATTTCATATAAAAAGGCTCTGGAACTTAACCCAAAAAGTAAAGTTATTAAAAAAGCTGTTAGAGCAACCAAAAAAAAACCTCCTAGAAACAAGCATCTGGTTCATGTGATTGTGGCTGATGGTTTTGCTCCAGAAAAAAAGACACTTTCTTTTAATTTGGAAGTTGCTGGAGGACTTGTTGCAGTTAAAACGCCTCTTTTTGAACCAGTAGAGTCCTCAGTTAAAACAATAAAAATAAAGTCAGGGAAAAGACTATTAGCAACGCTTTCACCTATTGCTGATATTGAAGCCATTACATTAAGACATCAATTGGATATGCTACCCGTAGAACACGCAAAAGTTATTGCTTCAATAGGTCGTAATATTGGAGAAAATCTATTTTGGAACCAGATGGGGTCTATTGGAATGGTTGGCAAGTTATTTAGAGAAAGTATTGCTAACCCTGATATGAGATCATGGATGTCGTTACCTAAAAAAATCTCTGCAGCACGTCTCTATGTTTCTAAAAAATTAAAAAAAATCACCATTGTTAGCTACGATAAAAGAGGTCGTGTTTTAGCTAAACAAGACGTTACTTTAAATAAAAAATCACATAGCTTTATTTATGCTCGCAGTTTAGAAAAATCTATACACGCTCAAGTTAATAAAAAATTATGGATATAGCTATGATACAAAAAAAAATGCTCTTGTTACTAGTCTGTTTATTGGCAGTGGGATGTAGTGCTTCAAAAAGAGGAGCTAACACCCAATATTTAGCACAAAAAACTATCGATGACACTCACCCTAGAGCAACACTTATACTAGGCTCGACGGACTTGGTCAATAATGTCTTAATTACTAATGTAAGAGTTGCTCAGGTTGGCCAACTTCAAAAAGCAGGAATTGATGTACAAAACCTGACTGATAATCGTTACAACTTAGAATACAAAGTCGTATGGAGAGACAAGCAAGGCTTTCCTATTAATGTTAGTAATGTCTGGCATCGTTTCGTTCTAAGCCCACGAAAAATTAAAAGTTTCCAAAGTGTGGGAAAAACTATTGATGCATATTCCATACAATTTACAGTTCGCTTTCCTGATGACTTGTATATCGAATCAGACAAACGAGAAAAGGAATTAAACAAAATGGTTCCTTGTCCTCCACCTATGCCACCGATTTGCCCTAAATACATGAGAGACCGAGTCATTCCATAACTTAGGGTAAGAATGAAAAGGTTTTTTAATTCTGTTTATTGTTTAGTTTTCTGAATTTTTTTATCTCAATTCAGAAAACTAAAACAAGAAGCCTAAATTGATGCAACTTAACTTTAAATACAGTCTATATTATTATGAAAAAATTAATTACATTAGGAACCTGTGCTTTATTAATAACAGGGTGTTCTCAAACTCAACTGGGCAATCAGTCGAGAGTATCCATTTTAGATGAATCAAGTCGTGCTCATTTACAAGCTGAGCTAACGATGGCTGATTACACCGCTTTTTCAGAAAAAGTGACTAACAAAATGATGTCTTCTCGATTAGTCCAAGGCTGGGGACAAAACCGCCCTAAATTAGTTGTCGGAAAAATGCGTAATAATACTGACAATGAAAGTATTCGTATTCAAGATATCTATGATCGTATCACCGAAACTATCTTAGGCTCTGGCCTCGTAAGGCTTATGGATCAATCTGCTACTTCTTTTGATTATGTTGTTAATACTGAACTATCTTCAACCCGTCAGTATGGAAATGATGGGGAAGAACTCGCTTATTTTAAACTGGAGTTTAAAATGTTTACTATTGATGGAGAAATGGTTGGCCAGTGGTCAGATATTCTTCCTTTAGGCAAAGCAAGAAGAAAATTTATTTAACGTTAAACTTGAGATGCGACTTACCCAAGGGAATTTGAACCTATGAAAAATTTAGTTTTGTTAGCCCTATTTTTTTTAACACTACCGGTGAATGCAGGGCCTAAGACAGCGTTAGTCATAGGTAATTCTAGCTATAAATCAATTCCCTTGGCTAACCCTGCTAATGATGCGACTGATATTGCTAACAATCTTGAGCTACTTGGCTTTGAGGTTATTCATAAAGATAATTTGACTCGTCAACAAATGAGAAGTGTTATTCGTGAGTATGGAAAAAAACTAAAGATCAAAGGTGGTGCCGGTATTTTTTTCTATGCTGGCCATGGTATGCAGGTATCAGGAAAAAACTACCTAATACCGATAGGAGCAAATATTCAATCTGAATTTGAGGTTCCTGATGAATCTGTTGAAGCAGATTTATTATTACGAGCTTTAGATGATGCTAAAAATCCATTAAATATTATTGTGCTAGATGCATGCCGTGACAATCCGTTTGCTCGTAGTTTCAGGTCTACAACAAGAGGGTTGACTCGAATGGAAGGAGGAACCGGAACTCTTATTGCCTATTCTACCGGACCAGGAAATGTAGCAATGGATGGTGAAGGCCGAAATAGTCCTTATACTAAACATCTGCTAAAACAAATGACTCAAACAGGCTTATCCATTGAGCAAGTTTTTAAACGTGTCAGAGTAGGTGTTGAAAATGATTCAGGTGGAAAGCAGACCCCTTGGGAAACCTCCTCTCTTCGTGGCGATTTTTATTTTGTCCCAGAAACGACCCAAGATACCAGCACACCTAAATATCGAGATACAAATAAGATTGAACAAACAACGATGACTCAAGCAAAACTTGTTGAACCTGAGCCTAAAATAGGCAGAGATTTGAAAGCCAATACGTTAATGAGCAATTTTAACTCATCAAACAATGATACTTACAAGCTAACTATTTATACTAACCCAAGTTCAGCTCAAGTTCGTATTCTTAATCTAGAAAAAGCATACCAAAGCGGGATGGAGTTAACCCCTGGTGACTATAATATTGAGATTAGTGACGAAGGTTATATTAGTAAAAAACAGTGGGTAACTATTGACAAAGATCATATAAATTTACAAGTCACCCTTGTTCCATCAGATTAATGACCCTTAAATCTTAAAATTTAAACTAAATATAAAGTCTAACCTTTTCCGATATTTTTAGAAATATTGCTTCATGATGGTTATAAAAAAAACGAGAAATGACAGAAATACTAAGCTGCTGACCGAATTAAAGCACTTATTCTGCTTAGCTCAGACAGAGAGCCCCTCTCAAATAGCTGAAGTCTTGTTAATAGACAGAAATAAGGGGAGCGTCAACACTTACCAAGACGATAAAAAGGGTTAACCCAAAACTACCCTGATGCGGCTACTAAAGCTAAACAAAAAAATGCTCGCAAGATACCACTTTTTCTGTAATACACACCGCAAAACAATATAGAGAGAAAAGAAGAAACGCGTTATGTTAAAGATAGGGAGTGCTTTGGCTTTATGTTGTTCAGAGTGTGGCGGTATGTTTTTTAATGTCACAGAAGAGTAAATGAGTCCAGAAAAACTTATCAGTTTTCTATAAAAATGAGATCTGATGCGAATGGCACTTACTTAAGCAGTAA
>JAGLDH010000207.1 GCA_023145835.1 Methylococcales bacterium | reverse complement strand
ACAACGCTAAACCGTATCCCTTTATCATTTTCATAAAATTCATACCCCTCAACCCCTGTATTTATCTCATCAGATTGATCAAAAGGAATTGCCTCAACGAGTGTGGCAGCGGCAGCAATTCTCAATTTAACCCAAAGCACTAGCAACCCAATTTTCATGAGGTAGGAATAGGTATTTCCAGTCCTTCCATCATGGTCTCAAGTAGGTGATGCCAGCTATCAAAACAGATGTATCGTGTCAATGCGCGTATATCATCAAAGAATGTCTTTCTAGCCCCTAATTCTTGCCGAACTAAACGATAGCGCTCATCAAAGTGTTCAAGTACGGTATGGATTAAAAAAGAGAGTATATTGAGGGTTGCCAGTGTTGATGAAAGCATCGCCTTTCCATGCCCAAAGTTATGCTTTAAATTATAACCTTTTGTTTTTAATGTGTTATTGTTCTCATTTTCTATTTTCCAGCGAGCACGTCCTGCCGTGATTATATCAATAACATTTTCTTTAGTGAGCCAGTGATTAGTGGCAAAACTATTTTTGTAGATAATGTCACCTGATTCATTGGTGGTTGTTATTTCACACCAGTTAACCGAGAGCGCCCCTTCTCCATCTTTGATTGGCACATCGTTGAGAAAACGGTAATGATGATCATGTGTTTCTTTTCCAGTCCATTGTTTTTCCTTAAAATGATGCACTTTTCCTAAGGTAGATAATCCCTCTATATGTTCATAGACAGTTTGATGTGAAGTTGGTTTACAGACAAAGATAAAATTCCAATTTTTACCGAGAATATGCTGGCAGAAGGGCTCATGGCAGTAGAGATCATCACCCAATACGGTGATTTCCTGATGATCAAACTGATCAGATTCTCGATCAACCCACCTTGTTGATGCTTTAATCTCACAATCTTGTTTATTACTTCCATCCTGTGGTGTTACAAATTCAGGAACTAGCGGGATAACTTGTGATTGGTTGGGGCTAAGAATAACGGGCGTGACCGCTGTATGGGAGTAGTGTATATCTCCATTTTTTTGTTCTTTAGTGGAACAGCATTTGCAATGAATACTCTTTGATGAAAAATAATCAGTACCATCAAAGGCAATAAGCAGTTGTTTATCTAATACTTTAAACGATTCAAAGTAACCTGTCTGATTTAAATCAGAGAAAATTTGGCGATAAATAGGATAAAAGTGATCCGGTGGTACGGTATCCATTAGATTACGTATTTGATTATCACTCGGTACTTTGTGTGTGCCAAACAGTGTGTTGACGTTATTGATTCCACGTTGTTTATGCATTAATCGTTGTTGCTGCAAGAAAGAAGGACTTTGCATAAAGAACACCGAGAAAGCACTCAGCCCTGCATCTGACATTTCATAACGCGTATTGGGTCCTGATAGACGACTATCTGGTAATGACTCCATACGATTATTGATATGCTTCACAAGACTTTCGTGAGAAAACTGGATGGTGACATCTTCCTTAAATGGATACGACATATATTAACTCCCTTTGTTTTTATTGTTTGCTAGAGATATTTTGCTGGTTTTATGAACTAAATTCAAATTGAGAATTGCTGCCAAGTAACAGCGATAATATATTCAAACAAGCATATACATAACTTCTATAACCAAATATCTTATAAGCTCCCTATAATACTAATAAATACTGCTATATTT
>JAGLDH010000206.1 GCA_023145835.1 Methylococcales bacterium | reverse complement strand
CCTGATTAGCAAGAATCTTCCGCCAAACGTTGAAAGCCCTTTAAAAACTAATCTCAGCGATGAAATAGTGGAATACCTATCCAACGAGGAAAATGGAATTTCGAGGGGATTCATCGCCTAGAAAGCCTTTTGTAGTTTATGAGCCGCAACTATTAGGTCTTATTTATTAATGGGATATATTTTGGCGGAAGATCTTTGCTAATCAGGAAAGGTTTTACAGTTCTTAACTCACCTGCAAGTATTATCAGTAGTGAAAATACAATTGGTGAAGAAATGAAAAATGTACAAAATAGCATCAACCACGTCGTAATTCACTCGGTGTCAGCCCATAATGCCGCTGAAATGATTTAGCCAAAGTACGC
This sequence comes from Methylococcales bacterium, assembly GCA_023145835.1. Taxonomy (GTDB): domain Bacteria; phylum Pseudomonadota; class Gammaproteobacteria; order Methylococcales; family Methylomonadaceae; genus QPIN01. The sequence continues at coordinate 5,277 of JAGLDH010000206.1, read as the reverse complement.
GCTGTTGAAAAACCCACTAATTCAGAAATCTGGTCAATCGTTTTACTAGAATACTTAAGTAGATTATATGTTTTTATCATTCGCCAATTCAATATATAGGCCATTGGCGGAACGCCTACGGTACTTTTAAATTGTCTAATCAGTGTTGCGCGAGACATGTTTACTTGTTTAGCCAGAAGTTCTAAGCTCCAGTCATACTGTGGGTTTTGATGGATCAGTTCAAGTGCTTGATTAATTTGTCGATGTTGCAAAGCGGCAAAGTAACCTGTTTGCTCCTTATTATTAATCACATGTCGATTTAATAGCTGCAAGAATAATACTTCTGTAAGTCGATCAATAATTGAGGTTTTTCTTGCGTGATGCTGTTCCGTTTCAGCATCAATTAGTAAAACAGTCATCCATATTGGATCATCTTGTTTAATATCCTCAAAATGCAAAACCGAAGGCAAAGAGTCCAGAATAGGATGTAATAGCCCTTCATCAAAATCAATCAACCCACATATCAGTTTATTGGTAATATCCCCTTCTTTGAAAAGTGGCGTAATTAAATTGCATGTGTCACTCACTTGCGCACTCGGTGTTAATTTTCGTCCCGGTTGATCGGCAATCCAATGCATTTCTCCATTAGGCACAATCACAATATCCATATTTTTAAGCTTTAAAAATTTGTCTTCTGTGCCATCGACACCAATGCAACAACCTCCATTCAGCATGATGTGTATGCGTGGATTTTTTAATTTCTCTAATGAAAATCCCCATGGAGAAGCTAATTCTGAACGAAAAAAGATGCTTCCGCGAAAACGCAACGTATCAAGTACATCGGTTAAAACATTTAACCCCGAATCGCACAATTCATTTTCAGACTTATTGAGCCTATCAGACACCTTTTTGACCATTTCAAATACCTTTGTGTAACGTAATTATGATTATAATATATGCCTTGTAAAAAAATCCGCTTATATATCAGCATACAGATAACAATTGATAAATAAAATATGAATGGTGGTATCTAATGAAACAATATAATAAAACCTCTGATGCGCTTGCAGCCTTAAATTCGGTGCAATATCGTATCACGCAAGAAAATGGCACAGAAGCGCTGGGTAGCGGTGAATATCTAAACAATAATGAGCTGGGAATTTATGTTGATATTGTTTCGGGAGAACCCTTGTTTGCATCATCATCAAAGTTTGATTCTGGTTGTGGATGGCCAAGTTTTAGCAAACCCATCGATTCTGGTTTTATTGATGAGCTTCAAGATGCCAGCCTAGCAGTAGTGCGCACTGAAGTGAGATCAACACATGGCGATAGTCATTTAGGCCATGTGTTTCCTGATGGGCCTGAAGAGCATGGTGGCTTACGTTACTGCATCAATTCGGCATCATTACGCTTTATTTCCCTTGAGGATATGGAGTCAGCTGGTTACGCTGATTATATTAAGCACGTTGAGACGAGAGAATAATAATGAACTCCGAACATGCTATTTTGGCAGGTGGCTGCTTTTGGGGTATGCAAGACCTGATTCGAAAACTACCTGGAATTATATCAACTAAGGTGGGGTATACCGGTAGTGATGTTGCTAATGCCACTTACCCTGATCATGGCAGCCATGCTGAAGCTATTGATATTGAATTTAATAATGACATTATCAGTTAACGAGAGGTCTTGGCTTTTCTCTTCCAGATTCACAATCCTACAACGCCCGATCAACAAGGAAATGAAAAGGTTCATCCTATCGTTCAGAGGCTTTTTATTTCAATGCCGAGCAACAAACCATTGCATTAAAAAGTATTGAGGGTGCTAATGCCTCAGGGAAATGGCCTGGAGAAATCATGACTAAAGTTACACCTGCATCTGAGTTTTGGATAGCCGAAGAGGAACACCAGGACTATATTGAGCGTTATCCAGAAGGATATAGCTGTCATTTTATTCGCCCAGATTGGATTTTATGATTTTTTCTATCTCGGTTATTATCACTTCATTAGTGAAAAATAAATCGCCGAAATTGCTGCCATTACTATCAATATGAATGGGTGGACGAGATTAAAATTAGCACAAACCGCTATTCCCGTTTTAGAGGAATAAGAACATATCTATTATTGATACGGTGGGATACCTTATTGAGCATTTCAAATACTCGCTCAAACAGCGTTCGCAATTATAATGTGCGCAGTGGAAGTACGTTAACCACTCGCAGTGTTTAAGAGAGTAATGTTTAATTCTCTTTCCCAGCTACAATAATATATTTAAATAGCTATAAGGGCTCCCCATGAAAAAAATATTATCTATTCTTCTGGTGCTAATTGCACTGGTTCTAATCGGTTTGAATTACCTCGATTTTTTTAGTTCTGAAGAAAACATTCGTCAAGCTAAAAATATTCCTGCTGTTGAAAAATTCAAAGAAATTCAGCTTGACTTTGTTCACTCTGCTCACCCCGAGAGATTTCCCTTTAGTGGTGCGGCAGTCATTGACGTTGATGCTAATGGCACGATGGAGGTCTTTTTATCGGGTTCTCAGGATCAATCAAATGGATTGTTTGAATACAAAAACGGCGCACTCGTTGATATTTCACAATCAGTAGGTTTAGCACATACTGAAGCCACTTATGGTGCCGCAGCATTGGATATGGATAATGATCATGATACTGATTTATTGCTGGCACAAGATTCGGGCGTTTGGCTCTATAGTAATAATAACGGGCATTTTTCTGGTCAAAATATCTATCCCACAACGGTTTCAAACTCATTCCCACTGACTATTGGTCTTGCCGATCTAAATCATGATGGTCTTGCTGATTTATATATCAGTAATTTTGTAAGTGCAAACAAATTCGCACCTTCAACATTTAATGATCCCAATCATATCAGATATAACGTTATGCTTTTAAATAAGGGCGATGCACTATTTGAAGATATTACCGACCAAACAGGTACTGCAGGGGTTCAAAATACATTCCATGCCGCTTTCGTTGACTTAGATAATAATGGTGAACAAGACCTTATCCTCGCCAATAATACGGGCCCTGTTGAAATATTCAAAAACAAAGGAAATCTTAAATTTGAACCGCTCGACTTGAAATCAGGCCTAGGATACTGGATGGGTTTAGCTGTCGGTGATATTGATAAAGATGGTGATCAAGATTTATTCTTCTCGAATATTGGCTCTTCTATCCCTACGGCGCTCGTTCGAGGAGATTTGAGAGATGAACAAGATCTCAAATTAGATTGGCTATTGCTAGAAAACTCAGGAAATAATCAATTAAGTGATATCACCGCTAGCTACGAGCTCACTGACTATGGCTTTGCTTGGGGTGCGGTATTTGAAGATATTAACCTTGATGGCGAACTAGACTTGTTAGTGGCACAAAACTACATTAATTGGCCACCACACAAAACTAAAAAGCTAGCAGGTAAAGCCTTTACTCAACTATCAGAAAATGACAGTAATGGTTTTTACCAAGTTGATGCATTAGGTTTAGATAACCCATACTATGGCCAAACGCCCCTAATTGTAGATTTGAATACAGATGGAAAACCAGACTTAATTTGGCTAAATATGAATGGTCCCGCGAGAGCATTTATCAATCAAAGCCAGAATAATTATTTAAAAGTAAGTGTGCCTGATACGGCTCAATATTTGGGTGCTACACTCTTTTTAGAAACATCATCTGGCCGCTCATATTCTAAACAAATAATGGCCAATATTGGTTTTGCATCGGATCAAACACCAAATGTCTTTTTTGGACTAGGCAAGCTTGATAGTATTATTTCTTTAACCGTTACCATGGCCAATGGTGAGCAACAGACAATTACTAATCCAGCTATAAATAGCACCATTGCATTAAACTAAGGTTCCTTAAATAGATCTAGGATTTAGGTGTGGCGGCACAAGAGGTGGATTTCTTGTGTCGCCAATAAGGTATGGCTGCAAGCGCTTCAGCCATGCTGTGACATTGGGAAAGCCTAAAAAGTCATCCATATTCTTCAATCGCATCATATAAGGCACTGCCAAAAGCGGCCAGCAACTTAAATCGGCTAATGAGGGCTGTTCTGTTGCAGCAATATAGTCATGATGTTTTAGCTTACCCTCAAGTTCACTCAATATGGCTAATCGTTGTTCCCTAACGGATCTGGCACTTTTCAAAGGCTTCACCATTCGCTTAATAAAGTCGGCTTGGTGAATGAATAGAGGCCATAACAGCCAAAGCCCCGTAGGAAGAGAAGCTTGCGTTGTCTGACAGACACAATACCCTAGTCGCATATTATTCTTGACCAATGTAAAAAACTGCTTATTAAACTGAGGGTAGATGCTGTAAAAAAGGGTCGGTATAATAGTATCTGTAACCCATTGATCCACCTTTAGAACACGTTCCCTTTGGTGTTGATCTTTAGGTATTAATGGCCTGTCGTTATTATATTGCTCCAACCATAAGCCGAGCTGTAATGAATCAGCCCTAGCTTCTTTGTTTATTTCAAGTACCGGTACTTGTCTTCCAATAGGCAACTGTTTTTCAAACTGAAATGGCTTAACATAAACCGCTGCAAAATCAATGCCTTTATATAACAAATAGCAATGCACTTTCATTCCATATGGGCTTGTAACTAGCGTATATAAATTAATATTAGATTGATTCATTGAAACGCTTGGATACCTTTTTGAATATTTCGAATAGCTTATTATGGATAGGAATTTTAACGCACATTCCTTTATTATGGGAAGAATATTATGGCTAAAATGGAAAAAAATCTAACTTGGAAATTCAAACCAATGGGGTCATGTTTTGAAATTCGACACCGATAGTTATAACCAAAAAATCCACCCGATAAAGACGGGTGATTTATGTGTTATAGCCTACTACGAAGGTAAGAAGGGGAAAATAAACCTGTTGTTGAAAGAGCAGAAGTTGAGTGCTGTGAATTAAGGTTCGATGTGAAAAAGCTAACTCTGACGCGGAAAACATAAGCCTGTGAAAAAACAAAAGCGAGTCTTGATGTTTGCCAAGGAAAGTACGGAGAAAGTAAGCTGGACGGGATGCCAAAGGATTTAGAAAGAGCAAAAGCAAAATTCTGATGTTTGCCAAACTGATTGCTGAAAAAGGAAGTCCTGACGACTGCCATGCTATCGAAAAAGCAAAGAGCATGAGAATAGAAGAAATGGAATTTGCTTAATTTTATAACAAGACAAATCAACTTGCCTTGTTCTTCTTCTGCGAAGGTAAGAAGCGAAGCTTGTCATTTCTTGCAAGGTGAAAGTGTCAGGTTTCACGACGTTGTACC
>JAGLDH010000205.1 GCA_023145835.1 Methylococcales bacterium | reverse complement strand
GTTTTAAAGGGAACACTCATGATTTATGAGTAAGTTTTTATTTTTTTAGCCTGTGATGCTAAGAATGTTCTTCGGATTTATTGGTTTTGCAAGAGGCTCTTTATTAATGGAATATATTTTGGCGGAAGATCCTTGATAATCAGGTAGTTTTTTACCCCCCTTATTTACTTTTTACACTGTAGTTTGGATTGTTGGGGTAATGAACTAAACTCAATATTATCCTAATTCAAACTATTGAGATTCTTATTATCACCTCAATTAACTGTGCTGCCAGATTCTTTCTGATAAAACAAAACTTGATTCAATCAAATAAGCAGTTCACTATATACTTATAATCAATTCCTCCCTTAGTTTCTTATGTCTTTCAGTATCCTTACTAAACGCCGTATTTTCCCCATCATCCTTATCAGCTGTCTCATTTTGGCTGTCGTTATTATTAATTTACGGCCTGATATTCAGCACCAGTCAGAGGCTAAATTTATCACACCTGTTAAAGTTATTGATATTAAAAAGTATACTTTGAAACCCACCATTACAGGTTTTGGTATTGTTGAACCCGATATTCGATTTGAAGCAAAATCTGAGATTGCAGGAAAAATTATATTTGTTCACCCTCAACTACGAAATGGATCAACATTTGCCGAAGATACTGTTGTTATTCGTATCGAAGCGGATGACTTTCAATCGTCTCTACAACAAGCAAAAGCCAATACGGCGGTTAGCCTAGCTCAATTAAGAGAACTTAAGGTTAGGCTAAAAAACACACGAGCAGATATTTCATTAGCTAAAAAGAAATTAGCCTTGGCAAAAAAAGACTTAGCGCGTGGCACTCAATTAATAAAGAAAAACTTAATTTCACAATCAAGTTATGAAGCTCAACAAACAAAAGTTATTCAATTGCAACAAGAGGTACAAAATTTAAAGAGTTTACTCACAACATTACCCGAACAACAAGCTAGCCTAGAAGCCAGTTTGTCTAACACACAGGCAGCGACTCAGTCGAAACAACGTAACTTAGATCGAACGACTATTCGCATCCCTTTTAATGCCCGTATTTCTGATCTGGCAGTAGAAGAAAACCAATATATTAGTCAGGGGGCATTATTATTTACTGCTCAAACAACGGATAAGATTTTAATTAATGCCCAATTTCCATTAAGTCAATTTCGTATTCTGGCTAAAGATTTTAGTCATAGCCAATCCGAAATTAGATTGGCTTTTCAACGTGGGTTTTCATCTGATCTTCTGACTCAACTAGGACTCACAGCCACTGTTCGTCTAGGTGATGACTTTTCTTCAACATGGGATGCTAAGGTTGAACGTATTAGCAGCCAGCTAGATCCTATCACTCGGACACTCGGTGTTATCGTGAGTGTTGACAAACCCTACGCACAAATTCAGCCCGGCATTAAACCGCCTTTAATAGAAGGTATGTATACCGAAATTAGCATTAAGGGTAATGCTAAATCATTTTTTGTGATTCCTCGAGATGCCTTGCATGAAGGTGAAATATTCCTTCAAAACCAAGACAACACTTTACAGCGACGCGCCTTAATACCCACTAAATTACAGGGCTCTATGGCTTTATTTGAATCAGGTTTAATCGTCGATGAAAAACTAATTGTCAGTGATCCATTCCCTGCTATTACAGGTATGAAAATAAAATCGAGTGCAGATATAACTATGCAGCAATCAATATCATCTTGGGTTGAGGTACAACAATGATCCGTTTTTTTGCCAAACATCCAACAGCAGCTAATTTACTCATGCTGTTATTAATTTTTATTGGTGTCATCACGCTACCCGAATTAAAAAGAGAAACTCTGCCAGAAATTAAACGCTATGAAGTAGAGGTAAAAATTCTCTACCCAGGTGCCACACCCCAAGATATTGAACAACAATTATGCCTTCCATTGGAGGATGCTATTGAAGGTATCAGTTTTTTGGAAGAGATACGTTGTGAAGCTCGTCATTCAATGGCAATAGCGGTCGTAGAAATGCTTGAAGCAGGCAGCTTTAGAGTATTTATGGATGATATAGAAAGCGCTGTAGATGAAATTGATAGTTTTCCCGATGATGTTGAAGAACCTATTATTAGTGAATTAGGTCGTACACAAGAAGTCGTCACCGTTGCTTTAACTGCTGACCTGAAAGCACAAGAATTAAAAGACCTGTCTGAAACAATTAAGCAAAGAATGCTTCGTGATCCTAATATTCCATTAGTCACTATTGAGGGGTTTTCTGATCGACAATTTCAGATTCAAATTTCTCAATCTCGACTTCGTCAATACGGGTTAAGTCTACAAGACATTGCAAGTATTATTTCGCGACAAGACCTTGATTTGCCTGTGGGTGACATCAAGACTTCTCTCCGTGACTATCAAATTCGTTTTAATGATGAGCGCCGTTCCCCACGAGGTTTAGCCGAGCTTATTATCGTTAAAGGTAAACAAGGACACGAAATCTTCTTAGGTGATATTGCTAATATTAGTGATCAATTTGAGGATGCTGACCAAGGTATTCTTTATAATGGCAAACCCACTGCATTTTTAAAAATCCAAAAAAATTCTCGTGACGATAGCCTACGTATTTTAGAGGCTGTTAAAAAATTTATTGAAGTTGAACGCCAGAATTTACCTGAACAAGTTGAGTTTCATTTAACTCAAGACTTTACCAGTGGCGTATCTGACAGAATTAAAATGCTAACCAGTAATGCCTGGCAAGGATTGATTTTAGTCTTTTTTGTTATGTGGTTATTTTTTGGCAGTCGTTATGCCTTTTGGGTTGTTATGGGGCTTCCTATTTCCTTTCTGGCCAGTGTTTTTATTCTACAGCAATGGGGAATCAGCATTAATATGTTATCCATGGTCGCCCTCCTCTTGGCTTTAGGCATTTTAATGGATGATGCAATTGTTATTAGTGAAAGTATTGGCCATCAAATAACCTTAGGTAAAGCACCTGTCGATGCGGTGATTGAAGGCACTAAACAAGTAACAAGCGGAGTTTTATCATCTTATATCACGACATTATGTATTTTTGTGGGACTGTTATTTTTAAACGGCAACATCGGCCAAATGCTTAAGACAATTCCTGCTGTGCTGATTTCAGTCATCAGTATTTCTTTAGTGGAAGCCTTTTTAATTTTGCCACATCACTTACTCCATTCACTACAAAAAACAGGTCATAAATCTACACCATTCATTCGGCAAAAATTTATGCACTCTTTTGATCATTTGCACCATCGCCTTATATCGGTAGTTGAAACACTGATTACTTATCGCTATGCCTTTATCGGTGCAGTGACAGGCTTATTGTTATTATCCATTAGTTTATTTGCAGCGGGTATCGTTAAATTTTCAGCCTTTCCTGATGTTGAAGGCGATATCCTTCAAGCACGTATCTTAATGCCCGTTGGCAGCTCAAAAGAGCAAACCGATAAAATAGTTAAGAAAATTACAACCAGCCTGGAGCAGATTAATAAAGACTATAAAAATGAACATGAAGAGTCCTTAGTTAAAGCAATCACTACCCATTATGGTTTGAACATTGATGCCTTTGAAAGTGGCTCACATCTTGCGACGCTGAGTGTTGACCTTCTAAATAGTGAATCTCGATATTTATCGCTAGATCAAATTTCGGAACGTTGGCATAAAGCTATTGGAGACACACCAGAAGCACTTAATGTCACGATCAAAGAACCGATGATTGGCCCTGCTGGACGTGCTATATACATTCGCATACAAGGTGAGGATTTGTATCAACTATCCCAGGCATCACATCAGTTGCAAAATTGGCTAGCCGGTTATCCCGGTGTCAGCAATATAATGGATGATCTTCGTCCCGGTAAACCAGAATTTACCCTGCAATTATTGCCTGGTGCTTTATCTATTGGTATTGATGCTCAATCAATCGCATCTCAGTTACGAGCTGCCTATCAAGGTATTGAGGTACTGGAAACGACCGTTAACTTAGAAACATTTGAAGTAACCGTATTACTTGACGACAAGTCTAGAGATGAACTTGCTGATTTTGACCATTTCCCTGTTATTCATCCACAATCAGGTCAAATGGTTCCGTTATCTACCGTTGCCCGAATCACTCAAACGCGAAGTTATTCTCGATTACATCGAATTAATGGTCAACGTACCGTGACGGTTTACGGCGATATTGATAGGGGGGTTAATAATACTCAAGCGGTTTTAAAAGATTTGAAACTTAATTACTTGCCAAAATTTGAAAGTCACTATCCTAAACTAAGCCTTAATTTTGAGGGTGAAATTAAAGAAGGCACTTTAACCAGAGACTCTATGCGTCGAAGTATGTTAATAGGGCTAGTAGGCGTGTTTATATTACTCAGTTTACAATTTCGTTCTTATCTAGAACCCCTTTTAGTTATGATCAATATCCCGTTAGCATTTATCGGTGTCATCTGGGGGCATATTATTATGGGACAGGATATTACCATGCCATCTTTATTGGGGTTTGTTTCTCTATCGGGCATTGTAGTTAATGATTCGATTTTATTAGTCGAATTTGTTAAACGTCATCTTAAAGAGGGCATGAGTCCTCATCAAGCTGCTGCAAAAGCCAGCTTTGGACGTTTTAGAGCCGTGTTATTAACATCACTGACCACAATTGCCGGTTTAACTCCATTATTGTTTGAACAAAGTGTTCAGGCACAGATTTTAATTCCATTGGCAACAAGTATTATATTTGGCATTGCTACTTCAACATTTCTGGTATTGTTTGTTATCCCTTGTCTTTATACAATTCATGAAGACTTTACAGGGAAGACTACCTAACAGTGTTCTAGAGAAATCCATTAAAAAAAATACTGTCGATCTCTGGCTTACTTTAAAACTGATGAAAAATAAAAACTAATAAACAAGGTTTGTTTATTCAAAATCATTATTTAACGGTAATGGTTGTTTTACAGTTAGCCAACTTCCCATTTTCATCTTTAACACTCAATTTATATGTCGTAGTTTTTGAAGGACTGAACCACTTGTAGTGAGAAGGCAACTTTATTTGATTAATACCATGATCAATACTTGCTGAACGAGCATTTCTTGTCCACCACCAAAGAGCCACTTTCTCTCCTTTTTTAATAACCCATGGATCAGCCCCTAACTCACACATCACTGGATTTTTTTTAACGTTGACAGTCACTGTTGTTTTACAAGTCGTTTTTCCTTCTTCTCCTTTTGCATCCATCGTGTATGTCGTCGTTTTTGTGGGAGAGAGCCATTTATAATTGCTAGCGACTTTTAGACGCCCTACACCATTATTGATATTAGCTGAAAGAAGGTTTTCTGACCACCACCAAAGAGCTGTTTTCTCACCTGCTTTAATCATTTTAGGATCAACACCAACATCACAAACAGGAGCATCAGGGGTATCTGAATATAAATATTGGCGAATAACTTCTTCAGCGGGTTTACCAATAGGAGAGTAGCTAGTATTTAATATATTTAGCTCTTCCCTAGCTGAATGAGTCCACCAAAAAACACCAGCAAACCAAGGTTTATTAGCAAAACTTTTATAAAAAGCTTTATAAGCATTTTTTTGCTCTTGTAAATCAACATTTCTATTTAGAGCAAGACTCCAAGGATGATGAGTTGAGCCTTTTACACTTCTGTAGCCCATCTCTGGAAATAGAATGGGTTTATTCCATTTTTTAGAGTACCGTTCTAATCGCTTCACAATGGGACGCCATGCAACCAACATCTCATTAAGCGTTGGGTTTTTATTAGTCTCTGGGATTAAATCATAGTATGCATCAATACCGATATAATCAAGAGCATCCCACCAACGAACATTTGAGTTATCAAAATCATTGATTTTAGTCGCATAATTTTCTGCATAAATAAGAGTTCCACTATAGTGCTGCCGTATAATAGAAATTAATTTTCGCCAAGATGCTTCATGTTTTTCTGCATACATTAACTCCATTCCTATACTCAATTGCTCAACATTATTTTGTTCTGCAATCTTTGCAAAATACAATAAAAATCCAGTATAAGATCTAAACCATGCATCCCATTGTTGAGAATTAAAATTTTTCCCTACTTCACCAAACCAATGCTTAGGATCATTGACCAGATCAAGGTGTGGATAAAGCATAACCTTCAAACCCAGCGATTGGGCTTTTTTTATCGCATGAATGACCGCTTCATCCGAAGGTGTTCTACCATCTCTTTGTGAACGATAAATCTCAGTTGAGTCAATCGTATCTGACATCGCTGAAACTAGAATATTAGTCCATTCGACACCTGTACTCGCTAGCCTTTCCAGTTCCCGATCTGATTTTTCTGACAAATAACCATCATAAGTATAATCTACAAAAGCAATACCATATTGCTTAGCTTGAACCTGACTGGTCAAAGAAAAAATAGCTAAAATGAGAGATATAAAAAATAAGGGGGCGTTTCCCCAAACACGGTAATTAGTTGAAATAATCATCTCCACCTTAAATTTGCTCATTAATTATCTCAATGTAACTGCAAGAACTATTTTATTTAAACAACAAACATTGAGAGGATCTATAATTTTATCACGAATAACAAGTTTGTGATAAAAATCACATTTTTACAAGCATATTCATGTTATCAGAATAATTATATTTTCAATCAGCTTGTATTAAAAATACTTATTCTCCCTTTCAAATTTTCTCAACAAAATAATAAAGCTAATTATCCTATTTCTTTCATCTACAACCTGACATTAGCTAACATAAAACCTAATTCTATTGCCACCAACATACCATTGCCGTTCTTCTTCTGTACTTTTGTATGGTATGTCATACCTCTAGTACTCATACAATTTATATATTATTAGCTTTCAGACGTAATTATTGGTTATGTCACCGTTAAATATAAGTCAGTAAATATTGAAGTATTTAAAAACTTCATACTTACCACAGACATAGCTTAATTACTTAATCTAGAAAAATCTTGTACATTTTAAGTATCAGATTCAATAGCAACATCCTCTACAACCCCTATATATCATAGGGTAATGGATAATTATTTTTTGACCTTTGATATATAGCATCTACACTTTTAAACAGCGTCTTGTTATGGAGAACAAATATGAATGTATTATTTAAAAATATTCCTATAGGAACTAGAAATCAAGAATTAGTTGAATTTATTAAATTCAATTTTACTTTAGGAAGTGCTGACAGCAAAGACTTATCACTTTCATCCAATGGAATTAGTATGATGGAAATACAAGATAACTTCACCCACCCAATTGAACAATTCGGAATAGTAAGGATTTCATCCTCCGAAGTTGCAAAAGAAGTCATTAGACAATTAAATGGGTTTATTTTTAATAAAAACAAAATAACTGTAAGGAAGTATCACACTCGTTCAGCAAGTAATGATCCAAGAATTAATAATAAGGCTCCTAAAGGAGTTATTGATCAAAGAATAAAGGACAGAAGGGAAACCATTCTTGTGTATTCAAGACGAGTATAATTTTTTAACGATAAGATTGATAAATAGCTACAATTTGTCTCTGAGAATTTTTAATACCTTATATAATCAAGTGCTTGGTTTTTAGCCAGCAAAAAACATAGTAAAAACAAACCCTTAACCAGATATAACATTCCTCAAATAATTCTTTAAAATAACCCAACTAAGTTCAACTACCACTCTCTATTTTTTAAGTTCCATTAATTATTTTTTCCATGAGTGTTCCCTTT
>JAGLDH010000204.1 GCA_023145835.1 Methylococcales bacterium | reverse complement strand
GTTTTAAAGGGAACACTCATGATATTTCAAGACATATAATCTCTCCATGTCTAATTTTCAATGGAAACCTTAATAAAAGAACCTAGCCTAATAAAACCTATCGCATTAGATTTTCATTTACATAATACTTAAAAAACAACCGTATACAACAATAGTACCAACAAAACCCCTCATTATTATCAGAATATAACACCACTCTTTATATTTTTTATATATTTAATTATTCTATATTCCATTAGCTTCATATAAACTAGCGCTTTAAAATCTCCCCGTTCGAAATACAATCTATATTATGGAACAAACTCAAACTCCAAATGAGACAACAAAAGCTTATCAGCTAACACTCCATTCAGCACTAAATAGTGACATATCCAAATCATCCGAGTTAACTCGTTCCCTACTATTTGCTGAGCTATCACTTATCTCTTATTTACCTCCAGAACAAGCAAAAATAGCAGTTAAAAAACTAGGTTTTAGAGATACCACCTTTTTTAACAACGATGGCTCACAAGCGTATTCATTTTCAAATAAAAAAGATATTGTTATAGCTTGTCGAGGAACCGAACCAAGTGAATGGAATGATGTGAAAGCAGATATGAATGCTGTACAAGCTCTTTCTGAAACTGTAGGTAGAGTTCATCGCGGCTTTAAAAAAGAAGTCGATGATCTGTGGCCAATATTAGAAAAAATGTTAATTAGTAATTCTAAAAATCTTTGGTTTACTGGCCACTCTCTTGGTGGAGCCATGGCAACTATTTGTGCAGGGCGTTGCTTACTTTCCAATATCAACTCTATTCCAATTCAGGTGCAAACTTTTGGCAGCCCTCGTGTTGGAAATAAACGCTACATTAATCATGCACAAATTGATTATCTGCGCTGGGTTAATAACAATGACATCGTGACTAGATCCCCTCCCGTTTGGCTAGGATACCGTCATTCTGGGAAAGAAATGTATTTAGATTCTAAAGGAAGGTTAAATAAACTAAACATTCTACAACGAAAAAAAGATATGTGGAATGGCTTTATAGCAGGCTTAAGGAATAAAGAAATTGATCATTTTAGTGACCACTCTATTGATCGATATATTGCTTATATTTTCAACGAGGCGAAAGAAAACGGCGATCTATAACCCATTGTTTTTATATTATTTTAATTTACTCAACAATTCGGCATTAAATATTAGAAAATTATTAACCACTAATTCTTAAATCAGAGGAATAACCTGATAAAATCACCTTATCCCTATCAAAAACAGGTGAGGTGTAAAATGAAAAAATATTCCACTTTAATATATTTATTTACCATACTTCTAGTTATCAGCCCTTCATCAAATGCTGTCGAGAAACAAACAGTAAAAAATAAAAACACATCCTCTTCAGTTATTAAAATCACTACTTCTGGTAATACTTATATTTCAGACAAAACTAAAAAAAACGATTCAATAGATGGCTCTACATCCGCATCACAGCTCAGAGCTAAAAGAAGCCACGCAGTCTCTAAACAAGATGAAACGGGGCTAGCTATTTTTTTTGGACTTATTGTCCTTAGTGTGATTATCGTAGTTTTGAAGCCATTTAGCGAAAGAAAATAAGATAAAACCACAGCATTCTACTCTTTCTGTAGGTACCTTTGAAGGTAATTTTTAACATTATCAGTGGTATTATCACACTGACTATTTTTCACAAAAGAGTCAAAATTAACTTAAGGAGCCTCTGATTAAGTTGATTAGAATTTAGCGCAGAAAAAATATCGGCAGTTTTAGCAAGCTAAAAATAATCCTGATTATCAAGGATCTTCCGC
>JAGLDH010000203.1 GCA_023145835.1 Methylococcales bacterium | reverse complement strand
ACTACAAAAGGCTTTCTAGGCGATGAATTCCCTCGAAATTCAATTGTCCTCGTTGGATAGGTATTCCACTGTTTCATCGCTGAGATTGGTTTTTAAAGGGCTCTCAACGTTTGGCGGAAGATTCTTGCTAATCAGGAAAATAATTGGACTTGATCAGAGATTCCTTAACGTACTTAAGGAATCTCTGATCAAGTCTTATAGTAACGATTTAATGGAATATAACTTATTGAATTAATTGAATATGTGTTTTTATGAATCAACTTGTTCAGAGCCTCCTTAAGCAGCTCAACGTTTCTTTCTAAAACTCCTCCCCAGTAACTAATAATTTACTGGGGACTTTTTTATTCTTTAACTTCTAACTCAAAACAATTACTTTGTAGGAATGGGAAGTTCCCCACAGTAACCTGTGGATAACTCTGTGAATTTACAGTTAGTATTCCTATTAATTCAAAGCAGTAACTATTTTCATATCTAATTGTACAAACCACAAAAAAATATTTAATCGTTTATATTCAACATCTTATATAAACCAAAACATTGTTATTATAATTGACAATCTTGTTTTTTAGGCAATGTAAAAAATGCCATAAAAGGCACTTACCATGCAATAAACCCGAAATATTTGCCACGCTACCTAGCTGAATTTTGCTATCGACATAACAGACGGCTCCAGTTAGAAGATATGATACCTCGTTTTGCCTACATTGCAGTAAGAACGGCACCTATGCCAAATAGACTTTTGAAATTGGCGGAAGCTTATGGGTAATCAGGTATATATATACTTTAGTATAGGTGACTTAGTAAAAGCATATAGGTATCATTAACATAGCTAGCGAGTAAAAGATTGTATAATCTCATTAATATGAATTAATTTAGGAAAATTATTGTGGCAGATTTTAACAAATACCGATGTAAAGAATGTGAATATATTTATGATGAGGCAAAAGGAGAACCCGACAGAGATATTGCTCCAGGAACTCGTTGGAGCGATTTACCTGATGACTGGGCATGCCCAATATGTGGTGCTCCTAAAGATTTTTTCAAACAAATATAATTCAAAAAAAATAAATTTTACATTTAATAATCGCCCAGCTCATTGTAGAAAAAGGCACCCGACATATTTGTTAGTTTCACCCATAATATAACCTACTAATTCACATACTGCTAAAACAAGAGGGAGGCTCAACTCATACTCACCAATAGGTTTGTTGATGTATTTACCGAACCCACCTATTTGGAACGATATCGCCAAAAAGTCTTATTTAGGTCAGAGAACCAATTACAAAAAACTCTATTCTCTTTTACCTAACTACACCATGACAATTAAGCTGATACTAAAGCCAACTCTTGCTCCAAAAAATGAACTTAATCATCAATAGCTTATAGGTAACAAGCATAAAAAAAGACCCGTAGAAAAACAACTACAGCTTTTATTTTATATGCTAGTCGAGCTAGAATTGAACCGGTACTGTTGCCTCATAGGGGTTTTAAGTGTCAGCATACCCACCTACATCCGTCTAAAAAAATACATAAATAAAGTTTACCGTAAGTTAAAATTCACTCAAAATAACTTCAAGATATTAATTTTTATAGTTATGTTAAATCATATGCACCTAAGTGCTACATTAAAA
Source organism: Methylococcales bacterium (assembly GCA_023145835.1). Lineage (GTDB taxonomy): Bacteria > Pseudomonadota > Gammaproteobacteria > Methylococcales > Methylomonadaceae > QPIN01. The sequence goes on along the minus strand of JAGLDH010000203.1, from coordinate 859 downwards.
TTTATCGACTACCCTGCCTATTTTTCATTTTGCATATAGTTTGGAAACAAATATGTGTAATCTGACCCGATAGATTTATAGTTAAGCTTTAATTATTTTATTCGTTATTAATCTAACCACACAATCTAAAAATTAAACTCGTAATTCAAACTTATCCTTTTAAATGAGAAGTTGTTCACAGTAGCTGTGGATAACTTTGTGGATTAAAGGTTAAAAATATAGCCTAGCTCACGTCTTTATTGGAGTCTGGTTAGATTGTATGAAAAATACACAATTATATTTAAGACATTAAATATCAACGACTTATGTATTTAAGTCTTTTTTTTCACAACTCTTTTATAGGCACTTTTCACAACGGAAATAAACACTTAATTCACTTGTGTATTCATTGTGTGATGCAGCTCTCTTTTTAAAAATTTTGTTTGGCAAGTTTTTTATTTTCTGCTTCTATTACAGAAAAAATAACATGTGCAGTATAGGTACTTTTCTCCAGTCTTCTCAATACTTATGCGTTGCCATCAACAAAGAATTAGAAAAAAACTTAGGCGCTTGTACAAAATACATTAAGTTTCTTAAGGAACCTCTGAACAAGTTGATTCATAAAATCTAATATTCTATTAACTCAATAAGTTACACTTCTATTGAATCGTTACTTTGAAGACTTAATCAGAGTATCCTTAACTACCCATTTATTCAAATGATCTCAAACAGTTTTTTCAATGATTAACCTGATTAGCAAGAATCTTCCGCCAAACGTTGAGAGCCCTTTAAAAACCAATCTCAGCGATGAAACAGTGGAATACCTATCCAAACGAGGAGAATGGAATTTCGAGAGGGATTCATCGCCTAGAAAGCCTTT
>JAGLDH010000202.1 GCA_023145835.1 Methylococcales bacterium | reverse complement strand
CTAATAAATTACTGTCTTTTTCGAGAAAGGGAGGCTCTATATTCATTGTTGCGGATATGCACGATTTGTTAAATGACTCAATTACAATTGCATCATCAACAAGCAATAAAAAAAATAATTTTATTAAAGAATTTAATGCGACTCAATCAATGATTGAGTGTGATATATCTGAAACCAGGAATGCAATGGTGAATGTTATGACTAATGCATTAAATGCTATCGATAAAAAGTCAGGAAGGATCAGAGTATTAACTTATAATCATGTCAACAATTCTGGGGAACTCGATATTGAAGGTAATTTACTACCAGACCAGAGTATGGTTGTTTCTATCATTGATAATGGCTGTGGAATACCTGCGGACGTATTGAATAAAATTTTTGATCCTTTTTTTTCTACTCGCCTTCATCAAGGTGGGTCTGGCTTGGGGTTGTCAGCAACCTATGGAACCATAAAAGCACATAATGGCAATTTTATTGTCAATAGTAAGTTAAATCAGGGCACTGAGTTTAATATTTTTTTCCCCCTTTCAAAAGAATCATTCATTGGAAAAAAGAAAATCAATATATCATTAAATAATTTTCAGGAAAAATGCATTTTATTTTGTGACGATAATGAGCATGTTCAAAGCACCTTCGGCCAAATGTTAGAAAATATGGGAGTTCGTGTATTATTGGCTGATAATGGTGCAGAATGTATTAAGGTGTATGAATCAAATAAAGAGTGTATTGATTTGCTGATTTTGGATGAAGTGATGCCTGTGTTGTCTGGCAGTGAGTGTTTTTATCAGCTAAAATCAAATTACCCTGAGTTACAGGCAATTATAGTAACAGGCTATCATAACCAATCTCAACAGTTAAAATTACAAAAAAATGGTATCTTAGGGATTTATAAGAAACCATTATTGATTAATGAAGTCATAGAAATCTTAAACCGAATTTTTAGATAGGTTATTTATATTCTCGCAGATGAAAGTTTAGCATTCAGAGGCCGTGGTATTTAGGAATGGGAATTGAATAACTTGTGCATTCTCACTCCTTAGCTAGCCGCGAAAGAGTGTGGATACTGGGTGCTAAATTTTTATCTGCGAAGAGTATGATTTTCCTTTTCTAATCAAGGATGCTGTTTCTTAACTATTTAAAGCTTATTAAATATATGTCAAAAAGTCTTTTACTTTGTGATGACCATGTCCTTGTACTTCAATCGTTAATTGAATTTCTTGAAGTACACTTGCCTGATGTAACGGTAACTTCGACAGAAAATTTTAAGACTTTCATGACATTATTAAAGGGTAAGAATGGTTTCGACCTTGCTATAGTCGACTATCATATGCCCGGAATGGAAGGCACTAAAACCATTAAGCAGCTGGTTGCTAATACTAAAAAAATTCCCATTGCGATCATATCAGGTATAGCCAGTAATCATGAGATATTAGACTTTATCAAGGCCGACGTTTCCGGGTTTATCCCTAAAACACATACGGGAAAGGAGTTTATACATGCCGTCGAATTAATGTTGTCAGGGGAGGTTTATATTCCTTCCTCTATTGCTCTATTAGAAGGTGAGAGTCAAAGGGCTCACGACCATCAGTTTCAATTGACAAAACGTGAAGTAAGTGTGCTTAATCAACTTTTTCTAGGTTACTCAAATAAAGAAATTGCAAATTTTCTATCCATAGAAGAAATTACTGTAAAAGTCTATGTGTCGAGGCTGTGTAAAAAGTTTGATGCTAAAAACAGAACATCAGTTGTCGTCAAAGCACTCTCTCTAGGTATGTTGACACATAAAGACTAAAACAATAAAGTTACATATATAAAGGCATCAGTCATTGCATTTAGGTATGCATGTATATTGATAAGTAGCAATGATTTTTATCAATTTAAAGTTTAAAAGTAAATAGTAAAATAACAATCCTAATAAGCTTTGGTTTTTCAGTCTTTACACCTGAAAAATTACTGTTTTTTAGAGACAGTCGGTTGCTTTCATCACCTTAACCAGCCGAACTAACATTTTATTACTCAGGGTTTGTAGGCTCCTATTTTTTTATTCATTTTTCTTGATAACTGATGATAATCCCTTGTTTTTAGGGAGAGTGGTTGGGGGGATATTTATATCTCAGGTTATTGATTATAAAGGATGGTCATTATGTTAATTAATAGACAGGTTCTAGGCTACCGACTTTTACTCATCATTTTCATTGCTTGTTTATTAGGGCACCAACCTGACATTAACGCTAAGCCAAAAAAAAAGCATGTAAGTCTTCAATTACGTTGGTACCACCAATTTCAGTTTGCTGGTTATTATGCCGCTTTGGAGCAAGGTTTTTATCGCCAGGCTGGACTTGAAGTGTCATTAATTGAGGGAGGGCTTGATCGACCCTATGCTATAGATCAAGTACTGGAGAGCAATGCAGAGTTTGGTGTCAGCACCTCCGGTTTAGTATTGGAATACCTAAGAGGGAAGCCAGTCATAACACTTGCTACTATTTTTCAAAAATCTCCTGCAACATGGTTAATGAGGGCTGAATCAAAGATAAAGTCCCCGTCTGATTTTGCTGGGAAGTCAGTGAATCTCTTCGAAGATAGCACTGAGCTCAAAGCAATGTTTGCCTACGATGGAATACCCCTGAAAAAAATTCAGTTTCAACAAAACGGAGAGGGCATAGAGGAGCTGATTGCGGGTAGTTCATCTGTAATTGAAGCTTATGTGACGAATGAACCCTTCATTCTAAAGCAAAAAGGCATCAAATATCGACTGATACAGCCTATAAACTATGGCATTGATTTTTATGGTGATAATTTATTTACCCATTGGCAATTTCTACAGGACAATCCGAAGATTGTTAAGGCTTTTGTAGAAGCGAGCTTAAAAGGATGGGAATATGCATTCAAACATGAAGAAGAAATTATTCAGTTAATCCATCAACGCTATGCTCCGCAAAAAAGCCTCGAACATCTACGATATGAGGCGGAAGAGATGCGTAAATTAATCCTACCCGAGTTGATTCAACTGGGACATATCAACCCAAATCGATGGCAATTTATAGCGAAAACATTTAAAAAACTGGGGCTTACTGATCAAGATTCCGATTTGAAGAGTTTTATATATCAACCCAAGGCTTCAGTAAATTTCCAAAAATATATTGTCCCAGGGATTTTGCTAGTTATATTCAGTCTTGTTGGTTGGTTTGTTGTCGGCTGGTATATCAAGATTAATAGACGCCTAAAATTAGCGCTGAAAGAAATTAAAACGTTACAAGGGATTATTCCCATCTGCTCTTATTGTCATAGCATACTGGATGAAGAAGGTGATTGGAGCGAATTAGAAGCCTATATGTACAAACATTCCGATGCGACCTTTTCCCATGGAATATGCCCTAAATGCGTTCCAGGTATCATGAAAGAAATTTCTGATTTAAAAACTAATTAACTTTACTAACCTGTCCTTAAATTCAAGTTGTGTCATTTTTTCTAGGTTAATTAGTCAGCCCTGAAAAAGCAT
>JAGLDH010000201.1 GCA_023145835.1 Methylococcales bacterium | reverse complement strand
ACTTTTTGCATTCTGGGGACAGGACGTTCCCTGAATCCAAAAAGTGAGCAATGGCGCGCTTGTGATACCAGTTATCAATCAGTATTAGATGCTGCAGCTTTCGAATCACCTTTCATAAATACAGCAAATTTCTAGCTCAAGAATGCTAGTATTTATTACGAAACTCTAAATAGGTTCTATCTGATTTCTGGAGTAAATTAAGTGACCACCAGCTCAGCTGGCGGTTTTGTCACATGTTAGATGCGTGTGGAGAAGTGTACTATAAATGTATTATCAGACCTTTGGCTGACTTATTGGAAGTTCTCGCCTACTTGACCAGATATGCCCCCTGTTATTATTTCCTCAATCACTTCAGGGTATGTTTGTGCTAAGTAGTTTTTACGTTTTCAGGGTCTTGTTTATAAGACTTGTATAGTGGTCATTGCGGACTTAGTCCCTAATGCTTTAAAAGCCGACAGACAAAGTTTTTAGCTAATTTAACCTTTCTTTCTTTTTTAGTAGTGTTCGTATGGTCTTCAATATCCATAAACAGAAAGGACGTTTGTAATTTAGCAGATTACCTATGGAAATGGCTTTATAAAGCCATTTCATCTATTATTTTTTTTTGGTGCATTATGACACCGTTAGGAGAGAGAGGAGTCCATATCATCAAGCTACGTCCCAGCTTATGTGTTACTTACACTATCAAATGCAATACTCGTTAATTCGAGCTATAACCTATAAATCCAAAAATTTCAATACAGATTAATAGTCTCACTATCATATCCATCATTCCTCTTTGATATTCAAAGTTTGTTTATTAGTTGATTCATATTCCTTCATATTTCTTCATCGTCAATTCATTTTTCTTGGAAGCAGCTTCATAATTAAAAAAATACACTATAGGCAAGTTCACATGCAATGGTATGTGGCTTAAATGTAATTCTTTCCATTGTTTAACAGGGTTATTTTTGTGGTGTTAGTCCAAAAAAATCTTTTAGAAAAAACAGGTTGTTTTTGCTATACCCACAATTAAGATCAATACAAAGTAAATGAATGGAAGGTAATATTTTTTAATTAAACTGTACTGAAAAAAGAGGTATTAAATATGAAGACTTTATCACTTATCACTAATCGCAAACTCATTAGTTATTCGAACTTAATTATTATGGCAATAGGCTTTGGATTAATAGCAGCGTTCGACGCATCTGCTGCTGTAGATCAATCAAGGCCACAATTAAGGATAGTAGGAAGTACGGATCTCACAACTCCAAAACCAAAAAAATCTTTCTTAAAGCCCTTGGAGCTAAGGCTTATCATTCCTGCAAATGATCCATCACAGAGGGATTTTTGTACACTCGAAAATAGTCACATACAATGTCCGCCAATATTAACCAGTGGTGGGATCACAAGTGGTGGGATACCAACCATAGAACCCGCATTTAAGGCAAATCTGCCTCACGTCAGGGTAAGTTTTTTTATTCAGGAGATCAGCAATCAAGTCATTGCAAACGGTGGCGTGGAAACAGACAGCGCCGATGATTGGGAATTTGTAAACTGGACAACCACAGGAGCAGATGCTGATATCGAGAACAGTGGTCCATACGGATGGTCGCTACCGGCTCCTGGTCAGACATATGACAGCTTTGGACCCCACGGTGGCTCATCCGGACTGATGATTTATGATGCGCTGGTTTTTAATGCATGCGGGAGCTTGTCATCCTTCCCAGTGGAACACGAAGGCATAGTTACGGAGTCGGGCGCTGTAATTGGCTCGTTCTCGGACACCGACAACTCGACGATTAATTCAACAGGGTATTACAACCTGAACTACACCGTTCGTGCCACAGACAACGATGGGGGTGTTTCCGATTTTCACTTTAGCGGTAAAGCCAACGTCATCTGCTCTGGGCTCAACTCACTGTAACAAGTTTTAAAATGCCAACTGTGGTATTTAAAAATCGAACTCATACAAAATTAGAGACATGTTGCGTCTCTAGTTTTGTCACTGTAACAACAGAATTTGTAACCCATTACCATAAATCAATACAAATATGCCGTAGTAACAGACAAGTTTCATCTGTTGCATCTACATTTTTAGAAGGAAATTGTTATGAAAAACTCACTAGATACTTCAGCTTTCGTTTGTTGTTTGTTTGTCATCAGCACAATCGGGATTACAGCTTCTGCTACTGAGCAGAAGATATTTAAAACTAATCGGGTAACACACGTCAATACACAGCATGTATTCCCGCTTACACAAAATAAGATTCAAAAAGTAGAAGGTAAAGTCCGCTTTTATGGGTTTGCTGATAATACATTCGCAAAAAAATATCTTGTTGATCTCGAACCCGTCCCTGCTACTATTGAGTGGATAGTAGAACACTATGATCGGATGCAAGTCTATGCCCCTTGGTTTAACGATACTCACATTTGGATTGCTCCCGGAGAGTTGGAACATATAGATCACACCGAATGGTATTCCAATGGCCTTGAGTATAAGGACTTGTACGCAATTTATGATTGTGCACAAGAAGTCAATTCTGTGTCATGTAATGGTGACAACCATGAACATCAAGAGATGTATAACTTGGCAATGCAAGCCGAAGCAGATCCAGACATACCTGATTGGATTATGAAAGACAGTAATGGTAATCGCCTTTATATTCCTGTTGGCTGTAAAAATGGCGAATGCCCACAACTCGCAGCAGATATTAGCAACCCTGCCTTCCGTGAGCTTTGGATTAAACAGATGATTAAAGCGCTTCAAGGGGGTAACTACCGGGGACTCTTTGTCGACGATGTTAACCTTGATGTCGAACGTTCACTTTCTGACGGAAATGGGTGTACGATTGTTAATGCTTCTTGCGGTTGGATTGTGAATAATGCAGACCAATGGGCTGCATCTTTGGTCGATTTTGTCGAAGAGATCCGATCAGCGATTCCCGAAAAGGAAATCGTTCACAATAGTGTATGGTTCCACAAATTCCCAGGTGATCCTTTTCTTGAGCGGCAGGTGGATGCGGCGGATACAATTGTGTTTGAACGCGGCATTAACGACTCTAATATAACACTTGATAACGAATTTGGCATCATTCCTTTTTTTGAAGCCAACGACTACGTTCATAGTCGCGGTCGAAACATGATTCATACTGTTTATATAAATGAATTGGTTTGTAGCTCTGATCCGTGTTTTCACCCACCACTTATGCAAACCAAACTGATTCAGTTTGAATACGGATTGGCAGGATGGTTGCTCGCTAGTGAAGGTCACGACTTGTTCGGCACACTTGAATTAAACACTCCGGACGATTGGTGGCATGGTTTCGAGACCAATTTGGGTAAGGCTTTAGGTGACAAATATGTCCATCCGAACAACGGTCTATTTATAAGAGAATTTAAACGTGGAGTTGTACTGCTTAACCCTCCTGGCGAAGATGCTGCACCAGTCACGATAAATGTGTCTCCCACGTTCTATACCCTTAATGGCGAACCGGTTAATCAGGTTACACTGCCTACGAGGACAGGAAAAATATTGTTTCGAAAATCGCCAAAAATTAATTTTACTGGACCGCAAGTTATCCAAAGTAATTGAGATAAACTTCTTTCTACTAGTCCAGGTATTTCATTAGAGGAATGGAACTTCTGGTCAATCTGAACAAAAAGCTTGGATAAAATTGCGAAAGACTTAGCAAACGCTAGCTTGAGTGATTTTATTCGAGGTTTGAAGTTAGGTGTTTCAGAATATCGTCTAAATCATTCTTAGGATAAGGAATAATTATGATTACTTTAAAAAACACTATTGCCCTGAGAAATATCCGGGCTAAATCCAATCAACACTTTGTTTCCTTTCAGTGTAAACCCACTATGCTCGATATATCTTTGATAATAGCATTTGCGTTGGTTTTTTCAGCGTTATTTGCGACAGCGAGCGCTCAATCTCGATCAACCTGGATTTCCGCTAATATAGGATCGAGCTGCTCCAAACAAGCGGAGAATTTCTTTTTCCTCGCGCCTTACTCTGCCCGCACCGACCCCAGTGAAGAAAGCGGTACCATCAATGAAGTCGCCAATGATGGTTTCACGGCATTGGGCTTAAGCTACCATACCGGTGATAATTACGAAGTCGACTTATCCGAATGGTTGAATACAGATTTATGTTTAATTCACCGACTTTGGCCAACACGAACCGTGTTGAACAAAACCCGTCCAGATTACGTTGGCCCGGTTGGAAGCTTGGTCAAAGCAGCCAATAAAAAAATATGTAATTCGCTGGTTTCTCCTACGGTTACGAGTCAACCTCTATCCACAAATTGTGAGGAAATTGCAGATGCAAGTGATGCACAAATGAATGAATGGGTAAATCAAATTGAAGACAAAATATTACAAGCAATTAATGATCCTTCTCTAAACCAGCGTATTGTTGCCTGGTATCTGGGGCCGGAAGAGTTACGTGGATGGATTCCGCGTGAAAAAGAATTATTACAGCGGATCTATAACACAGTCAAAGAATTGGATCCTTTAAACCGACCGGCCTGGATGTACATTCCTGGCCACTACAGTACTGAGAACTTATTGGATGTGGCTCCTTGGATGGATAGTTTGTCGATGGGTATTTACCCACATTCAGCAAATAACGGGCACAATCGAATATTTATTCGCCATGTGCTCGAACAAATGACCGCTGCGAATGCACTGCTTGAAAACAAGTCTTTCGTCGGTAAGAAGAAAACTATCTTGCCAGTTCTTGAGATGTTCGAAAGTGACCAATACACTTATAGCGAACAGGACGCGGTATTGATACCTGAGTTTGTCAGACATGATACTTATGCGGCGTTCGCCAATGGCGCGGATGGGGTTTTGATATATTCGATGGGCTTTCGAACCGGTTTTACAAATTATGAAGCTTATTATGATGCATGGTCGGAAATTGCCCATCAGCTAACAAACCAGGGTCTAAAGAATATTTTCCAACATGGACAAGTGCAAAACGACGCAACAGCCATTGTAACCGCTGGTCAAAGCAACATTGTATTCGATTCTTTCGACTTTAAGAAAACTTACCCGTCTCTCAGTGTGCGCGATTGGTTTTTTAAAGGCAGAACCTATATATTAATCGTCAATAGTTCTGAAAATGATGTGGGCTTCCGTCTTGAAAATATTCCACTGGTCAATTATCGTGATTTTTTCACCGATAAAAAACACAACGCAGAAGCTGGGTATATTGATCTATTATTAGAGCAACGTGGTGTGATGCTACTGGTTTCACAAAACAACCCACCATGGAACCTCAAGGCCATAATGTAGTGATCAGGCTCCACTGGTAGCGGTATTATTGGCTTGTATCTTAACTCCAGTGTCAACTAGAGTAAATGGGGGCACGGGGTCAGGTCTTTATTTTTGTATAATAACGATACCTTGCTATATTTTTAACATATGGCAAGATCACTAAGAGTAGAATTTTCAGGTGCTTTATATCACGTTACATCAAGAGGTGATAGACGTGAAGATATATACCTTAAAGATGAAGACCCTGGGCTGTTCATGACTTTGCTGAAAGAGTGTTCTGACTTGTTTAATTGATCAATTCATTCAGGGTGCCAAATGACAAATCATTATCATTTGTTAATTGAAACCCTGATACAAATTTATCAAAAGAGATGCGTTATTTAAATGGGGTATATACACAGCGTTTTAACAGATTGAACTCACGGACGGGTCATGTTTTCCAAGGTCGATATAAAGCTATTTTAGTCGAAAAAAATACTTATCTTCATGAGTTTCTCGGTATATAGTAGACATCTCTCTTAAATAGGCACTAGCAGTATAGCCATCGTAGGTTAATATTTATTCGGATATACTCATCGGATAAAAACAATAATAAAAAGAGAATGAAAACCTTCGAGAATATCTGCGACGATACCGCAGAACAATTTAAACGTAAAACGGGTTTATCTAAAGAGAACTTTGATGTG
>JAGLDH010000200.1 GCA_023145835.1 Methylococcales bacterium | reverse complement strand
ATACGTAGTGGCGGCGCCACTGCCCCACGGCTGATTCGCACGCTGACGCTTCCAACGCTTGCCGAAGCTGCCGCTAAAGACCCGCCGTATCATATGCAAAACCGTTGTGCAACATATGAGAGAACGTACTTTCCTGAAATAGGTTGACTAAAAATTAAACACTTAATTACAGTCACTTATGAAACAACAAAAAGAACCCTGGCGAAAAAAAAGCTACGAAAAAGCAACTTTAGAGCTCAAATTATCCGTCGTTGACCAAATTCAAAACGGTCAGATTTCTACTAATTATGCTTCTAAAATATAACATTTCTAGATCTACAATAGCCTATTGGTTAAAAAAATATAGTACATTAGATCAAGAAAATACAGGTATGAGTAAACAAAATGAAATTAAAAAACTAAAGGGACGTATTGAAGAACTAGAGTTCGTAAAAGAATTTCAGCAAGACATTATTGCAGATATGGAACTTATTACAGGAGTCGATATGTCAAAAAAGTCCTTGCCCAAAACATTAGCAAAAGAGATAGCACTAAAAAAGAAAAACCGTTTAAAAGAATGTGGTTCTATCAGTGTTTTGGGATTAGCAAACAAGCCTTCTACAAAAGACTTAAAACACAAGAAAACAAACAATTAAACGATGAAAAACTTATAGTAATGGTTCAAGACTATCGTAAAAAAGTAGGACATAGAACTGGAGGTATTAAACTCTATTCAGAACTCAAACAAGACTTTGTAAGTCAGGACATTAAAATAGGTAGAGACAAGTTCTATCGCTTTTTAAGACAGTATAATTTACTAGTGCCTAAACTTAAAAATTATCATACAACTACGAATTCTAATCATCATTTTAGAAAATATAAAAACCTAATCAAAGACCAAGTACCAACAAGACCTGAGCAGCTCTGGGTGAGCGATATCACTTATATTAAAACCGATAATGGACATAACTATTTAGCAATTGTTACAGATGCCTATTCTAAACAAATTATGGGATATAAACTCGATAATCATATGAAAACATCTCTCTGTACGGATGCCCTTGATATGGCTATTAAAAATAGAAAATATCCTACTAAAAAAATTATTCATCATTCCGATAGAGGTTTTCAATACTGCAACCCTAAATACACAGCCTTTGCCGAAGAAAACGGAATAACTATGAGTATGACAGAACAATATGACCCATACGAAAACGCCATTGCAGAACGTATTAACAGAACTTTAAAATATGAATATGGATTAAAACAAAACATTAAAAATACCGCTATTGCTCAAAAAATAACAAAGCAAGCTGTCTATATTTACAACAACCTAAGAACGCATTTTAGTCTGGATTTAAGAAAACCAGCCGAAGTACATTTAAATCCCAATATCAAATATAAATCCTATAGAAAAAATAATGTAAATTTGACTGAACTAACAATTTAAAAACAATCCTAGTTCAAATTATTTTTTTGCCTTCTAAACGGCTAAAAAAAATCTTTTGAACGGTATAAATTAAACCTAAAAAAGGTCAACCTATAT
>JAGLDH010000020.1 GCA_023145835.1 Methylococcales bacterium | reverse complement strand
TTTTAGGCAATTAATAGAGATGCCCATAATGCACAAGGCAAATACGAGGAAGCCGAACCCTTGTATTTACGTGCTTTATCTATATTGAAGACTGTTTTTCCTGATGGACACCCAAATATTGATCGTGCTCAGCGTAACTATGATGATTTAGTGCGTAAAATGAATTAATAGCATAAGCGTTTATTCCCAGCGCACGACCTTTGATTTTCTCCTGCAGAAACTAGCTTTACAGCACTCAACTTTTATTCTTTGTACAACAACATTCTTTTGTTAAAAATTGAGACGATGTCTAAAATAAGTATATTGCCTAGTGTCAGAAGACTTTTTAAAGAAAGTTAAGCCGTGTTATTTTGACAAAAACCGACCAAAATAATCCAACCCAGTGACTTGATCAAGACTACTCTGCTTATTTTGTTTAATATTTATCACTGAGTAAATATCTTTAATGGAAAGCTTTTTTAGTTGATCTATATCCATATTAAAGCGTATCTTAAAAAACTTAGCGTGCTTATTAGCAGGGTATTTTCCTAAAATATGAATTAATTGTTGGTCAATCATTTGCCTGGCTTTCAATAACGCTTCTTTAGTCGGTGTATCTAAGGTATCGCTCATCGGCATTGACACAGCAAGCTGATCTTCAGCAGGTGCTATCACACTGGCTGCTTTTTTTCGCATTTCCATAAGGCGAGTGCTTTTTCCTTCACTCAATAAAGTAGAGCTAATTCCACTGACTTCATTCTCTTTTTGATTCATTTAGGTTTATCACCCTATTTTATTATTCGTTTATGGATTACACGCCGATTATCAGGATTAGTTTTTACAAGAATGGGGCTCTATTCAACTTATCTCAGATTAATGATTCGTTCTTTTTCTTTTTTATCCACAAACCAAACATGATGATTGCCCAACCACGAAAAGCAATTTCCATATTAAGGCAGAAGGAAAGAAACCATCCTTCATTAGAAGGCCATTCAAAGCAAATTAAAATACCGGAAATAATAGAAATAAAACCACAGAGTGAAGTAGAAATAGCATGGGGTAAACAAAGTACCCGGGCCAGGATGATTCGCACAGCTCCACGCACAATTAAAAATGCTGCAATCATTAAACTTAATCGTTGTGGGTCATCAGATACGCTAAAAACAATCAAACCACCAACCACAGTATCTAATATACCAACCTGTAAATTTTGATGAAATTCACGAGATATTTTTGCAAAAAAAGCCTCAAAGCACTCTTGTACCCCAAGAAAAAAAAGAATTAAACCGCCAACCGGCAACCAGGAAAACTCTCTTGCAGACATAATAATAGCATCAGCATTGACAATACTTGAGATAGACAAGACTAAGCCCAGCAATAAGATAATGATACCTTGAACTAATAAACGCTTCCAACTGACTGGGTATTTTTCTTCTTGATTCGAATCTTCAGTTTGTTCCATCTCCCACGTCCTCTTTTGATAAGTAATTAAGGGCACTACTATTAATTGATGAATGGAAAATTGAGTCCAAAATATCCAATCTCTGCGTTTAAATCCTTCGCAATAGTCTGCTATTACGTGTAAGTCTCGCCTTGATCTTGAATATTGTGGCTCTCAACTTCTCATCCACCATTAAGAGAGCTACCCTTAAATTAATATTTTTACCTAGCCTAGCTTAAAGGAACCTCTGATCAAGTCCAGTTATTTTTAGCTTGCTAAAACTGCCGATATTTTCCACTAAGATCGGCGCAATAGAGAGACTATTACCTTTCACTTCGTGAAAAATAGCGACCGTTTTTTCTGCGCTAAAGTCTAATCAACTTAATCAGAGGCTCCTTAATTACCCAGAGCTATTTGTCATTTTCCAAGACTGCTCTTAGCCTTTTCATAAATTTATCTTTATCTTTAAAATACAAAAACAATAAAATTAAAAAAGGCCATGCAGTTAAAAGTAAAATTTTTGTTGCTATACCCCATGCCATAATGTTCTCCCAATTATCTATGTAAAATAAAATACCACCTTAATAATTTATCATATTTATAGAGACTCTTTAAATTGTTTTAATAAACAAAAATATTCTCTTTTACTAATATTTTGATTTTTATTTATGTAGTGAAATCACACAATAAACAGGTTAAATACCCTGTTTTTTAATTATTTAAAGGAACCTCTATTAAGGGTGGATGAAAAAATTGTGAACCTAAATATTCAAGATCAAGGCAAGACTTGCACGTAATAGCAGACTATTGTAAAAGATTTAAACGCAGAGATTGGATATTTTAGACTCAATTTCCCATTCATCAATTAATAGAGGTGCCTTAAGGACTGAGAGTTTTATTTCATCCTCAGTTCTCAAGTCATATTGGTTTTACAGTTTTCACTGTATTCCAAAAATCCTAGTTTACTAGAGACACCTTATCTTTTACTACTCTATCAAAACAGTAAGAAAACCTTGAAAAACAAACTATCGACAATACTTTGGTCTGTTTTTTGCTGTAAAAATACGTGATAACGAACCTATTATCTCAATCCTTTTCATCACCAAATGGAACTAATAATGAGTACATATTCCCGCAGAGATTTCCTTTTAACATCTTCTGGTGCCATCGCTGGAACTCTCCTTTCACCTAGTATTTTAGAAGCCAAGACTCAAACTAAGGAAAAAATGGGGAATGAGGCTTTTTCACAAAGCGGGTTAGTCACAGGAAATAAAAAGCCAATGACCTATAAATCCATTCCGGGTTTTCTAAGTAAAGAACAGTTGTTGCCACACTTTAATGCTCATTATGGGGGAGCATTAAAAGGGTATACTGCTGCAGAGAAAAAAATACAGTCTAGCATTCTCAGCGATGAACCATTAGACTCCAGTGCATATGGGGCACTCCAACGCGCAAGAACGACTAAAAGCAATAGCATTATTTTACATGAGCTGTATTTTGAAGGGATGAGTAACGACTGCGACGTCTCTCATTTAGAACCCGAGGTTAAAAGTGCCATTGAAAAACGTTTTGGATCACTTGAACTATGGGCGGCTGATTTTGAAGCCTGCGCTAAAGCCTCATCTGGCTGGGCGCTCCTCGCTTTCCATCCTGTCAATGGTAAGCTCTATAATATCATTAGCGATGCTCATGCTACCGGAGTAAACTGGATGGCCACCCCCTTAATTGTTATTGATATGTATGAGCATGCTTACTATATCGATTATAAAAATAAAAAAACTGAGTATATTTCAAATTTTTTAGAGCATATTAACTGTAAAGTAGTTAATGAAAGGTTTAAATTAGTTTAGAAAAAATTTATACCCCTCTTCCCCAATAGATTAAGAAAAGTGGAGTCTACTCAACAGAGCTAAACGTACTTCACTTTTCTATCCTCAAACACTGCTACAAAAAAAAATTAATACAATTATTAAAATCAGCATCATAACGTGAAATAATAGGCTTTTTTTCGACAAAAAATAGCCATGGCTCAATATATTTATTCAATGAACCGGGTGGGTAAAATTGTCCCTCCCAAAAAATATATCCTAAAAGATATTTCTCTCTCATTTTTTCCTGGTGCAAAAATTGGTGTTCTAGGGTTAAACGGCTCTGGTAAATCTACTTTGCTTAGAATTATGGCTGGACTGGATACCGAGATTGAAGGTGAAGCAATTCCCCAAAAAGGGATTAATATTGGCTACCTCCCCCAAGAACCGGTGTTAGATCCAACTAAAGACGTAAGAGGTAATGTTGAAGAAGGTGTTGCTGAAATTAAAGCCATTGTTGATCGATTTAACCAAGTAAATGAAGCCTTTGCTGATCCAGAAGCTGACTTTGATAAATTACTTGCTGAACAGGCTGATTTACAAGATAAAATTGAGGCTGCTGGTGCTTGGGAACTAGAAAGAACACTAGAAATTGCTGCGGATGCCCTTCGCCTCCCTCCCTGGGATGCTGATGTCTCCAAACTATCCGGTGGTGAACAACGACGAGTCGCACTTTGTCGTTTGTTACTCTCTAAACCCGATATGTTATTACTTGATGAGCCAACTAACCATTTAGATGCTGAATCTGTTGCATGGCTTGAACGGTTTTTACATGATTATTCTGGAACCGTTGTTGCAGTAACACATGATCGCTACTTTTTAGATAATGTTGCTGGCTGGATTTTAGAGCTTGATAGGGGGATGGGAATTCCTTGGGAAGGTAATTATTCCAATTGGTTAGAGCAAAAACAAAAACGCCTCGAACAAGAAGAAAAACAAGAATCTTCTCGCCAGAAAGCATTAAAAACTGAATTAGAATGGGTTAGGTCAGGGACTAAAGGTCGTCATGCCAAGAGTAAAGCACGACTTGCACGTTTTGATGAACTGTCTTCTAAAGAAGTACAAAAACGCAGTGAAACACAAGAAATATATATCCCACCAGGTCCTCGCTTAGGTGATGTGGTGATAGATATCGATAATATCAGCAAAGGTTTTGGCGATAAATTACTTGTAAATGATTTAAGTTTTAAATTACCACCCGGTGGTATCGTGGGTATTATTGGCCCGAATGGTGCAGGTAAAACCACACTCTTCCGTATGATGGCAGGATTTGAAAAGCCAGATTCAGGTTCTGTTAACTTAGGAAAAACAGTAGAAATCGCCTATGTTGACCAAATGCGTGATGATATGGACCCTAAAAAAACAGTCTGGGAAGAAGTTTCTGATGGCTTAGATCTTATTACTGTGGGTAATTATCAGACACCTTCTCGTGCTTATTTAGGACGATTTAACTTTAAAGGGGCTGACCAACAAAAGCATATTGGTAACCTTTCGGGGGGTGAACGTAATCGTGTCCATCTCGCTAAATTATTAAAAAGTGGTGGAAACTTATTATTACTCGATGAACCAACAAACGATTTAGATGTTGAGACTTTACGTGCACTAGAAGAAGCTATTCTAGCTTTCCCTGGGTGTGCAGTTGTTATTTCGCATGATCGCTGGTTTTTAGACAGAATCGCTACACATATTTTAGCTTTTGAAGGAAATAGTGAGGTAGTTTGGTTTGAAGGTAACTACGCTGATTATGAGGCTGATCGTCACAAACGCCTAGGAACAGATGCAGATAACCCTCATCGGATTAAATATAAGAAAATTGGGTAGACGCAATTGCCGTAAGGAGCCTCTGATTAAGTCGATTAGAATTTAACAACAGTTTTAATAAGCTAAAAATAATTGGACTTGATCAGAGCTACGGTAAGTAATGTTTACTTACGGCAGCTTCAAAATATGTTTGAGAGTGTAATGTTTCACTCAAACATCTAGGTAAAACTTATTTCTCTTTTTTTGCAGTATCAATAAATTTCATCAAACTTTCAATTGCCAGCAATATCATTCTTTTAACTGTAAAAAAAACGGATTTTACAAAAGAACGATTTTTTTCGTTATTGATAGAGAAATATACTGCTAAAACAGCGTCCTTACACTTCTTTATTTGCATGGCACGATCAGTACCTATATAAACAAAATGATACATCCACATTTCTAAAATAGCGGTAGCCCACATAAACATAAATGAGATTGCCATACCCATGCCCGCTATTATCACAATCCAAGCAAACATAGGGTGAAATTTAGTTAACCACCAAGATAAAATATCTGAAATAAGAAACACATAGGGCATCCCAACAACAACACTCTTAGATAAAATTGATGTTGATTCAGAAAAATTAAAAATAATTCCTACAAACATAAAAATAAAACTGATGCCAAATAAATGAATATGCGAAACACGAGTCAATGAACCGAAAGTTGCTCCACTATCTTGTTTAGCCAACTCTTTTAGTTGTTCAAAATCAGAAAAATCAGGTAATGAGGAAGAGCCTTTGTTATGACACATTACGCATCGTTCTTCTATAATTTTATTAATCCCATGCGCTTTATACGTTTTAATATCAGCACCTTCACGCACCCACTGTATAATATTAAAACGCTGCTGATCAGTGGCATTTTCTTTCATTGAACCATTAAGTTTTGTTTCCATCACTGAGCCAGAACGGTTTCCGTAATAACTGTATACAATATCGTCAACTGACAAACCAAATTTTCCATCTGCCATTCCATGGGTAAACAAAACCTGTATTAAAGCAAAAAAGTAGCCTATACCGACTGTACATAAATAACCTGTAAATAAAACTTTAACAGGTGAATTGAGGTCTTTTAAGTTAGCAATGGAAGATCGCATATAAACTCATTATCCTTAAAAATTGAGTAGAGGAATTATTGATTAAACTTGAATTGTAGTTGAGTATTTATTTTAGGATTAAATAAATACTCAAATTTTTTCTGGCATTGAAGAAAAGAGAGCCTCATGCTAACTAACACTCTATTGGTTAATACAACTCGGAAACAAATTGAATATGATATTTTTTTTACACCGCCTTTCTTTATATCTTGCTGACTTGTGCAGATTATTGTTTTTATTCTTTATCTTAGGCAGCAACACTGCAAATGCGCAATTAGTGAATAAAATATCAACTCAACAATATTGTATTCTAAAGGCCGATGATTTTATCGGTGAAGAAGGAAGTGCTTTTTTTAAGTTCTTCGACTTAATCAAAGAAAAAAACATCAAAGCTAGTGTCGGTGTCATTAGTAGTGGTTACCCTATATCGAATCCGTCAAACCATTTGGTAACTTATGTTCAAAACTTACATAATTCAGGACAATTCGAATTTTGGAACCATGGAAATACTCATAAATCCTATAGTAAAAACATTAAAGAATTTAAAGGGAGAGCGTATGACTTACAGTACAAAGACATGATGCATGGTCAAGATATTATGAAGAAAACTTATGGGATTACGATGCGTAGTTTTGGAGCGCCCTTCAATGCAATTGACAGCGTAACCTCTAAAGTTATAAAGAATATACCTGAAATTAACGTCTGGATTTTCACCCAAGATGGCATTACTGTTCCAAAAGGTGTTGTGTCATTTCCAGAGGCTAATCAAACTTTAATCGAGCATAATCCAAAAAATGATGGTAAATGGAACCCTAGACCTAATTACGAGGCTTTTAAAAAAAACTATGACCCTTCTAAAAAATATATAGTAAGCCAACTTCACCCCAAAAGATGGACGAATAATAAAGACTGGGCAGAATTCGAAAAAATAATTGCTTTTTTAATCGCCCGAAAAGTAAGGTTTATCCTTCCAACTGATCTATTAAGTACCCAAGTAAAATTAATTTAACTTTTTACTTGTCTTTTTTACCATTTTAGGTACCGAATAAATAGTTGCGTAGCTTGCTATGCGCCTATTTATTCGGTGCCTAAAATGAAAAAAATCCTGCGTAAAATTGTCAAATTAATTTTACTTGGGTACTTACCAGCTCAACAATGGACACTAGATAAAATATTTTTCTTACAGAGAAATACAGTATAAGAAGAAGTAATAATAACTTGTTATCTTCTATTTTTGAGAACAATTAAGCGAAAAAAATCTGTTGTTGAAAGAGCAGAAATTGAATACTGTAACTCAAAGTTCGATGAGAAAAGCTAACTCAGACATGGAAAATATAAGCCCCCCATAGCTTTCATTCACTATTCAATCATTTCCACTTTATCGTATAATTTTTTAAGTCTTTTTGTGATTGTAGAAAAACGAAACGTGCCAATCACAGTAATAATAATTCCTAGCAAGAGCATAACTACCCCTAGCAGTTGAAAATATATATCATTTGGAAATAATCGAATTAATGTTGCCCCTCCTGCCAATAAGGCCATTGAGGTTCGCAGATAGGCTAGTAAGGTTGTTTCATTGGCCAATATAGTTCTGTCATAGGCGAGATGATCGCGTAATATCATCTCTTCAGGGTTAATTTTTGAATAGGGCATAAGTTTTTTCTCGTTAAGTTGAATCAAATTGTCCCCCCCCAATTGTAGTATGAGGCCTTTCATTATTGTATGTCTAAAGTCATTTTGTGGCTAGTGATTGTGCTTGCTCAATTGTTCTAAATAAATACAGATCCAGCCACTCATGTCGAGCCATTCGGTTATACCCTATTAAAAAGATGTACAAGTATATATTTAAGGAAAACCATATACTTTCGTATAGTTATATAAACAGTAAATGAGAGTTATATTTATATATATTTTAGGTTTTAGGTTTATAGCTAAGCATCGAAATACAAAACAAGGGGTAACTTACGTTAACTATTAACCAAGTGGTCAACTGGTTTTTCTTGGATAAAGCGACGCTCAGTAGAACTGTCCAAAGTTACCGTTTATCGAAAACCCGATAACCAGTAGCTCCAGACAGATTTTTTTAAGTTTCTATCACTACCGCTCTATAACCCTACAAATACTCCTGAGCGTCGCGTTAGAAAGAAGGTTCAAATGAAAATGAAAAATACTTCGTTGTTCATAATTTGGAATAATGAAATGAATATAGGTATTCCAATTATTGATGAGCAGCATAG
>JAGLDH010000002.1 GCA_023145835.1 Methylococcales bacterium | reverse complement strand
CTTACTCATTTATCGGTACTTTTAGGTCGTTTTTAGGCTTCCTATTTTATCATTTATGAGTAAGTTTTTATTTTTTAGCCTGTGCTGCTAAGAATACTCTTCGGGTTTATTAGTTTTGCAAGAGGCTCTAAATCATAGATAAATCTGACCGCCTAAAGGCGGTGGTTTTAACCTTTATTAGGGACTAATAAATAAACCAAATCCAGCTAGCACTAGCGGGTGATTAAGGTGCTCAATCCACTTTGTTGCATTATCCATTATTATTTTTACACATTAGTTATACTGTAATTACCTAATTAATTCAGTTAGGTAGAATATAAAATGATTATCTACACTTTATATTCATTACACAATAAAAAATTTAATATTCGGTATAAATAACAAGAAAAAGTGGCTTTTTAGAAAAAATAGGCAGACGTTAAAAATAAGAGAAATAGAGCGATAGTGAAGTGATCGTTTATAATTCGAGGTAGGCAAAAGTACGCTGGTTTTAGTGCCTTGCTCTTAGCAAAATCAACTCAATATAAAAACCAAAAGCCTGACTGTACAGGCTATATTCACATTATTCAAATTAATAAGAAAAGTTTATTAATCTGAGATAGCTATTATTTTTATATCGAAATTAAGCACAAAAAGCTTCAATAGTATTAATAATATTTTGAGTATCCAGCCCACATTGCTCAAGTAACTGTTCACGGGTTCCTTGTTCTATAAAAGCATCAGGAAGGCCAATATTCAATACAGGCATTAATATCTGCTGAGCTTGCAAGAAGGTATTAACAGCGCTGCCTGCTCCACCCGAGATAACATTTTCTTCAATTGTGACTAAAACATCATGGCTTTTAGCCATCTCTAGAATTATGTCTTCATCAAGAGGTTTTATAAAACGCATATTAATCACGGTTGCGCCTAATTTTTTCCCGGCTTCCAAAGCAGGGGTGACCATACTACCCCAGGCTAAAATAGCCAGCC
The DNA here is from genome assembly GCA_023145835.1 of Methylococcales bacterium. GTDB lineage: Bacteria > Pseudomonadota > Gammaproteobacteria > Methylococcales > Methylomonadaceae > QPIN01. The sequence goes on along the minus strand of JAGLDH010000002.1, from coordinate 26,082 downwards.
TGCCCCCTTTATGGCGAATTTCTGCTTTCCCTAGTTCTATTTCTGATAAGTCTTTAGAGACGACCGCTCCTGGTCCTTTACCCCGAGGATAGCGTACAGCCGCTGGACCTTTGTAATTAAATCCTGTGGTGAGCATTTGTCTACATTCATTTTCATCAGCTGGTGCCATGATGACCATATTAGGAATACAGTTTAAATAACTGTAATCAAAACTGCCTGCATGAGTTGGACCATCGGGCCCGACTAAGCCGGCTCTATCAAGCGCAAAGAGTACATCCAGATCCTGAATGGCGACATCATGAATCAATTGGTCATAAGCACGTTGTAAAAAAGTTGAATAAATAGCAACGACTGGTTTACCGCCTTGGCAAGCCTGACCGGCTGCTAGGGTGACAGCGTGTTGTTCAGCAATAGCGACATCAAAATAACGTTCAGGGAAACGCTGAGAAAACTCAACCAAACCTGACCCTTCACGCATGGCAGGCGTAATGCCTAGTAAACGTTCATCTTTATCCGCCATATCACATAACCACTGCCCAAAGACTTGGGTGTAGGTTGGATGAGGGGAGGGCGCTGACTTAGGTAAAGAATCTTGAGTGGGATCAAAAGCAGGGACACCATGATAAGCTAAAGGGTCTTTTTCAGCCGGTGCATAGCCTTTGCCTTTCTTGGTGACAATATGTAAAAACACAGGCCCTGGAAGATCTTTAATATTACTTAAGGTCTCGATGAGCATATCAACATCATGACCATCAATGGGACCGATATAATTAAAGCCTAACTCTTCAAAGAGAGTGCCGGGCACAATCATACCTTTAACATGTTCTTCTGTTTTTTTAGCCAAATCTAAAACAGTTGGCATATTACTTAATACTTTTTTACTTTCTTCTCTGACAGTAGCATAAAACTTACTGGAGATGACGCGAGTAAAATAATTGTTCATAGCACCAACGGGGGGGGAAATAGACATATCGTTATCGTTGAGAATAACTAATAAATTAGCATCTAGTGCCCCCGCATGGTTCATTGCCTCAAACGCCATACCCCCAGTAATGCTGCCATCACCAATAATAGCGACCATGCGCTTATTATCACCCCGTAATTTAGATGCAATGGCCATACCAAGTGCAGCGCTAATGGATGTACTGGAATGTCCTACACCAAAGGCATCGTATTCACTTTCCGAACGATTAGGAAAAGCACAGACCCCATCCTTAGTCCGAATAGTCGGCATTTTATCTTTACGACCTGTGAGAATTTTATGGGGATAAGCTTGATGGCCTACGTCCCACACTAACTGGTCTTCAGGGGTATTAAACACATAATGCAATGCGACAGTCAGTTCAACAGTGCCTAAACCTGCAGAAAAATGGCCGCCAGATAAACTGACAGTATGGGTTAAATACTCACGTAATTCTTTGGATAATTCTCTCAGTTGTTGCTTATCCAGTTTACGTACATCAGTAGGTAGATTGATATGTTGTAACAGCGGGTAATCGTTTGATAAGCTCATAATGGTATGAATTATTTGTTTTTATTTTTGATGGCATGACTGGCTAGGTTTTTACCTAAATCCCAGATTGAGCCGGGTACCTGATGTGTATCAGCGATGGTGTTATCAAAAGAATCAACAATCCAGTTTCTGTCTTTTTCAGTCAGGGTTAGTGGGGGTAATAGTTTGACTACATTCATTCCATGTCCCGCAACTTGTGTTAATACGCGATGCTCTTTAAATAAAGGAATGGTCACCATTTGGCAGAAAAGCCCTTTGTTTGCAGCTTCTAACATGGCCCACGCAGCTTTTAATGATAAGCTTTTAGGGGATTGAAATTCAACAGCGATCATTAATCCTTTTCCGCGTGCTTCTTTAAGAAACTCATATTTGCTTGCCATTTTATTAATAGAGCTAATAATATCTTCGCCAACTTTAGCACTATTCTCTGTTAGTTTTTCATCTTCCATAACTTGCAAAGTTGCAAGGCCAGCTGCCATCGCCATATTGTTTTTAGAGAATGTGGAGCCATGGACAACAGCTCTGTCCATACGATTAAAGACGGTATCCATGATTTTTTGTGTCATTGCAACAGCACCCACGGGGATAAAGCCACCGGATAAAGCTTTAGCCATAAGAATCATGTCTGGTTTAACCTTCCAATGATCTATTGCCCAGAATTTTCCAGTACGGCCTAATCCTGTTTGAATTTCGTCCGCAACGAATAAAGTGCCATATTTTTTGCATAAACGCTCAACTTCAGGAAGGTAGTTGTCATCAGGAATATTAACCCCTTTACCTTGGATAGGCTCAACAATAAATGCAGCAATATCTTTATTGCTTAATGCATTTTCTAAAGCTTCTAAATCATTAAAAGGAATCGCGTTGCAATGAGGTAGGAGAGGACCAAAACCTTCTTTGAAAATTTCTTCACCATTTAAAGATAAAGCCCCTAATGTTAAACCATGAAAGCTATGTTCACAGTGAAGAATGCGTTCGCGTTTTGTTGTATAGCGTGCAAATTTTATAGCGGCTTCAACGGCTTCTGTACCAGAATTACTAAAAAACATTTTAGTTAAATTGTCTGGTGTCGTGGCTAAAATTTTTTCAGCTAACAATCCACTTAACAGAGAAACATCCATTTGTACCAAATTAGGTAATTCCAGTGTGAGTGTTTCTTGCAATGCACTGATAATTGTTGGGTGGTTACGTCCTACAGCAAAAACGCCAAATCCACTCAGTAAATCTAAATACTCATTATTATCTTCATCGTATAAATATTGTCCGATTGCTTTTTTATAATTTCTATCATAACCAATGGTTCTTAATACCCGAACCATTTGGTTATTAAGATTTTGCTCGTGCAAGTCGAATTTATTATCGAAATGTTGAGAAAAAAGTTCGGCGATACTGAAAGACATGAAAGACCTCTAATAAATTCTTTAGTTTTTATTGCCATAAAAAGCAGGCAGGACAATAAGTGTACAAAGTAGGGTGAAGAAAATGCCTATAGCTAATAATAAACCCATGCTGGCAGTCCCTACGTGGGGAGTGAAAGCTAAGCTGGAAAAACTGCATAAGGTTGTGAGTGCGCTAAAAAAGACACCACGAGCAGTGCTACTTTGTAGAATCTCGGTACGATTAGACAAACCTGATTTCAAACGTTGCATAATGTGGATACTGCTGTCTACACCCATTCCCATAAGTAATGGTAAAGCAATGATGTTAGCGAAATTAAAGGGGTTATCAAGCAATACGTTAGTTGCTACTGTCAGTAAGGCTGAAAATAAAAGAGGGCCAACCACTAAAAGAGTTTCTTTGATATTTCTTAAAATAATAAGTAACAGTAAAGAAATAGCAATAATTGCACCTGCAAAAGCCTGAATAAAGGCTTGTACAACGGCTGTTCCAGATGCTTGATCTGCAACAGATAGTCCAGAAGAGGAGGGGGCAGCTGTTTGGACTTCTGAAACAAATTGTTTTAAGTTTTCAACTTCATTTTGATCGTGTTCGGGAGTTATCAGAATTTTATACCGTCCATTTTTGCTGACCCAATGTTGACTAAGATAGTCTGGTATATCGGCAAGTTGATAAGGTGTTGCTGCCAAACTACTTTTTAGGCGATCCATCGTATAAGGGAGTAAACCTAGTATGTTTTTTTCTAGTAAGTCAAAAGGCTCGGAACCAAGATCATTAGATGAGTTGATAAGTAATGTAATATTTTTTTGTAATTGTTCAAGCGTTGCTCTAGGGGCATTGGGTGATTGTTGTTTTAGTACTTCAGATATGACTGAATTAAAGGAAATTAGGGCTTGTTTAGGGTCACCATTTTTAAGCTCATTTTCAAAAGTATTGAGTTGATTTCCTAGAATGAGATCAAGTTCTTCAATGATCTCCAATTTTTCATCTTGATTTTCTGCGACAAGACTACTAATGAAAATAGCATTATGCACAGAGGGTAATTGTTCGAGTTTGTTCGCTAACTGTGTAGCACTTTCAACGTTAGGCGCTAAACTTGTCAGCGCAAAAGGAGAATCATTTTGAGAGGCTAGTAATTCTTTTATTGTCGAAACTGATTCACTATTCGGATCTCTTAAATTAATAGGGTTTGAATCAAAAACGATTTTAGTCAACAAAAAACAAGACAATATTGCAACAATGATGGAAATAATACGAATTGAAATTGAATATTTAAAAGGAAATGTTGACCAACGACCAAAATTGATTGTTGAATGTAGAGACTGAGCATTTTTGACAGAAAATACAGTCAGTAATGCGGGTAATAAGGTAAGAGAAATCGCCATACCTATAAACATACCGCCAGCGGAAATAATACCTAATTCAGAAACACCTGAATAATCTGTGGGAATAAAGGCTAAGAAACCAATTGATGTTGTGAGTGCACATAGAAAAATAGAGAACCCAATGTCTTGTATGCTCTTAATAATAGATTCATTGTTGCCCAATCCTTTAGAACGATATTCTCTGTAGTGTAAGCAAACATGAATTGCATAGTCCACTCCCAGCCCAATATACAAAATGGCAAACGCAATAGAAATTAAATTAAGATGGCCAACAGAAAGAGTGGCAAAACCAGCCGTCAGTATAAGACCAAGGATTAAAACGATAAAGGTTGCAAATAATAGTTTAAATGAACGTAGCCCCATCCACAGAGAGGTACAAACCAGAATTAAAGAGACTATTCCCGCAATAACAGCGCCCTCCGTAACACTTTCTAACTCCTCATGTTCTAATGCAGGTTCGCCTGTGATACGTACTGTTACGCCTGGGGTTTCCTGCATTATATGGTTAATCGTTTTTCTTGCCGTTGTTAAAGCATGTTCTGCGGGTAAAATTTCATCAAAATTTAGTTTTGGTCTAGCAATAACCAGTGTTCGGTTTTTTTCTGTTTTAAATTTATTGACGGTTAACAGGTTTTGCCATGATAAACGATAAGGTTGACCATTGAGTTGATGAGTGACAGTATCATTAATAGAATGCAATAATGGATCAAGATCCATAGGCAAATTTTGATCTTTATTCTGTAGTGCCTGAGAAATAATGTCTAACAAGCCTTCCAAATGATAGTTTTGTGCAAGGTAACCTATAAAGGGTTGCGCATTTGTCAATTTTGTTTCTAGCTCCTCTAATTCATCTTGTTCTAAAAAAAGAAAAGCTTGTTGTTTAAAAAAGTCATTTTCAGTGGGGACATAAACAGATGAAAAAGCATCGGGTTGTTCGCTTAATAATTGAGCAAGCTGATTAGCTGTCTGAGTTGTTTCTTCAGGTGTTAATGCATCAACAACAAGAAGAATAGCGCCAGCATCTTGTGGAAATTCTGCTTCTATGCGTAGCCTGTTTTTCTGAAAAGGTAGGTCGGGTGAAATCAGTTCTGATGGGTTTGTATTTATTCCAAGGTTTGTCGCTGTGTATTGGATGCTGATAGCCGTTAAAATTAAAGTGAAAAATATTAAAAACCAAGAGAAACGCAGTACTTGAGTACCCCACCAGCATAAAAACTTGTCAATAATTGAAGAAGAATGTGTGTTCATTTTGTGACTGTCTTTTGCTCAAAACCGACTATTGTATCAAGTTGATTCGAGATTAATTTTAATTTGTTTTTAGCGGCTTTAAAATGTAAACCAAGTTTGATTAATCCAGGTAACTCAGTGGGGTGAGTTAGTAAAAACCAAAGTAATTTAGTTAATATAACGTCACCGTACTCATTTAGAGCGTAGCTAACTGCTTTTGGTAAACTCATGGAAACGGGGTCAGCAATACTACGTATGACTAAAACAGGGCAGTTGTGTTGTATAGCAACTTGAGCAATAGCAATACTTTCCATATCTAGAGCTATTGCTCCAGAATGAGAATTGATTGACTGTTTATCTAAACTGGCAGCAACAATAAAATGACTTTCTGCCAATAATCCAGTTTGTGGAACAAAGGGTGATAGCTGATCAATAGTATGATTTAGCCATGCAGAGTCAATTGAAATTGTTTCTTGTTTTTCTGTTATTAAGGTTTTAGGTAACATCAGATCACCTGGGTTTAAAGTTGCTTTTAATGCTGCTGCACAGCCCCAGCTAATCAGTCTTTTTGCTCCTTTTTTTATGAGTAACTGGCTTGCTTTTTCTGCATTTTTTGATCCTGCTCCAGAACAGGTTAATAATGTTTTATCATTGATGAAAACGCAGTCTCCTTTGTTAACTTTTTTGTTAGTAAGACTATCAATTTCATCGGGTAAAGCAACGATAATACCTATAATCACTATGCTGACAATTCATTACGATAGCGAGCTAGAGCCCAAAGCGGAAAGAATTTATCATAACCATGATATTTCAGATAAAAAACTTTAGGAAATCCAGGGGCGTTAAAACATGGGTCGTTCCATACTCCATCAGCCTGTTGTTCATGTAAAATAAAGTCAATACCTGCTTTAACTTCGGCACTATTTACTTCACCTGCTGCAATCAGCCCTATGACAGCCCACGCTGTTTGAAATGAAGTGCTAAAGTGATTTTTTCCACTGTATTTTTCTATATTATAATAGCTTTTATTATCTTCTCCCCAGCCACCATCTTCACGTTGTACGCTTTTAAGATAGGCGGAGGCTTTCGTAAATAAAGGATCTGATTTAGGTATGTTTGTTTGTTCAAGCCCTATTAAAACCGACCAAGTGCCATAAATGTAATTAGTTCCCCAGCGGCCAAACCATGATCCATCTAATTCTTGTTCGCGACGAATGTAATCAATAGATCGATCTAAAGCCGGTAAATATTCATCATGATTTTGTGCAACCTTGGCCATTAACATAGCACAACGACCACTCACATCAGATGTGGGAGGATCTAGCAAAGCACCATGATCTGCAAAAGGAATTTCATTAAGATAATAATAAGTATTATCTACATCAAAAGCACCATAACCTCCGTTTTCTGATTGCATACCTACAACCCAGCGAGTTGCTCTGTGAATTGATTCATCCAAATGGGGATATTTTGAGTCCGCCATAGCAAAGGCGACTAAAGCAGTGTCATCAACATCTGGGTAGTGTGGGTTTTCATACTGGAAAGCCCAGCCACCACCTTCAACATCGGGTCTAGCTATCCGCCAATCGCCAGGTTCATCAGAAAGTTGTTTGGCTTTTAGCCAATCATAGGCTTTAGTTAAACTTTGACAGTTTCCTTCTTTATCTGCTTCTTGTAATGCGAGTGCCGCTAAACCAGTATCCCAGACAGGAGAAAGACAAGGCTGACAATAAGCATCGTTTTCATTAATAACTAAAAGCTTGTCTATGGCTTTACGTGCTGTTATGACATGCTCATGGTCTTTTGAATAGCCGAGTAATAACATGGCTTCATAGGCATTAACCATAGCAGGAAAAATGCCCCCTAAGCCATCTTCTCCATTTAGGCGTTCTGTAAACCAATCAACAGCTTTATCTAAAGCTAATTGATGCATTTTTTTAGGAATAAGTGGGCGAGTAAATCGACCAAACTTATCTAAGGTTAGAAAACATTTATTAAGAAATGTACGTTCTGGGAAATAATGTTTTTCTTTATTTGGATCGATAAGAAAGAGTTCACGTACATTAATATTATTTGGGTTAATTGCTGTTGCTTTTAATGTACAAAGAATAAATAAGGGTACCATTACTGTTCGTGACCAATAAGAGACTTTATCTAAATGGAAAGGGAACCATTTAGGTAAAAGCATAATCTCAACAGGGATGTAGGGTACACCACGCCACGGAAGTTGTTCAAAAGTTGCTAAAGCAATACGCGTAAAAACATTTGCTTTTGCTGCTCCCCCTTGGCTTAGGATATATTTTCGTAAATTTTTCATGTGGGGAGTATCAATAGAGTCCCCCGCCATTTTTAAGGCATAGTAAACTTTAATACTACAACTAATATCACCTTCACCCCCTGGAAATAGAGGGTAATAACCTTCTTCAGACTGCCTTGATCTAAGGTAATTTGCTAGTTTAGCCTGTAATTCATCATTAATATCATCAAGATAATGCATCATCATGATGTATTCAGCTGGAATAGTACAGTCTGCTTCTAATTCAAAAACCCAAAAACCTTCTTTGTCTTGAAGGCTTAATAGTTTTTCTTGGGCTCTATTAATAGCAATATCTAGAGGGTTGTTTTTTTGTTTTATGTTTGTAGCATTACTTGCAATAATACTACTCTCTACATGCTGATTGGATTCATTAAACATAGAGTGTGACCTTTAGTTTTTAACAATTTGTGGCGTATACTGCCAATTAGGTGTTTTTAGACCGCTACTAGATACGTTGTATAACAATGATAAAAGTGAATTGCTACGGGCTGATATTTTACAAACAAGGATTGTTTTTTTCACATCCTTGCGAGTTATTTTTACTTGATTAGAATCATTAAAATCAAGATTATTTTTAATGTTTTTTAGAGTTAATACTGCCATTCCAAGTGCCCATAAACAAAAATTCCTAATACCTATTTCATGGCTTGGTAAAAGCTGAGTGTATCTTAAAGCATTGTGTAAATGATCGTTAGCAATGCTAATTAGGTGCTCTAGTCCTAAGCGAAAGTTCTCGTCATTTGTGTCAGTCGTTAGGTTTTTTAGATCGAAACCAGTTTCAGTAAAAATATCTTGTGGTAACCAGCAAACACCTCTTTTTGCATCATCCCAAATATCCTTAAGAATGTTTGTCATTTGCAAACCTTGTCCAAAGGAAACAGACAGTTTTAACAGCTCATCTTTATGGATGTCTATATCTGTTGAATAATGACAAAAAAGTTTAGCTAGCATTTCACCAACACAACCAGCAACGTAATAGCAATAGTCATCCATGTCTGACATTGTTTTAACACCAGCATGTAGATCCATGTCTTGAAAGATAGGCATACCTTTAGCCATAGTTTCAACACAATTAGCAAGTGCATCAATTTGTACTGGATCAAAAGTGTGTGTTATCTCGATAACTCTAGGGATAAGGTGAATTAAGCAATGTTCTGCTGGAATTGTTTGGTCTGAGAGAAGAGGAGCCAGCTCCTCAGCAAAAGATTGTGTATTTTTTCCTATTTTAACAATGTCTATAAATGTAGAACAAAAGTATTTTTTTTGTTTTGCATTGATGGAAACCTCATCTTCTATCGTGTCAACTATGCGACATAACAAATAAGCATTAGCAACAGCTGGGTACAACTCATTAGGTAATTGAGGGATCGTTAAAGCAAAGGTGCGCGAAACACCCTCAAGCAAAATAGCTTGAAACTCGGCATCGGGAAGCTGGTTGATATATTCCAAGTTTGTTAAAGAAAGTTCTGATCCGGTCATATTAGGTTAAGGATTGAAATGTTTAGTTTATGATAATTGGTTTGTTGGTTTTTTGCAAAACATTGTTGTTTGTATTGCAAAATGATGTTGCTCTATAAGATAATTTTGTATTTTAAATGAAATTTATATTTAAACTGAGCTAGAGTTATTGTTTAGGTGTTTGATCTAAAAGTATTTGTTATTATTTTAAATATTAATAAGTATAGCTGAATAGTGGCTGTTGTTTTATTTGAACTTTATGAGTGGTTTAAGTTCAAATAAAAGAGTATTCTAAATGAATTTATTAAAATTATGTATTCCTTTTAGCTGTCTTATTTTAAGTAGATATAAGTTTGACATTCTAAGTGGATGTATTAGATATAGTGTTGTTTATTGACAACTTTGAAATATTGTTTGTTTTTGGAGAAATTAATATGAGTGTTCCTTTACGTCAGCAATTGGCCGTTGGAAGTTATTTGATTAAGCAAAAGTTAAAAGGGGTTAAGAAATATCCTTTAGTTCTTATGCTAGAGCCTTTGTATCGCTGTAATTTAGCATGTGCTGGTTGTGGGAAAATTGACCATCCTGATGATATTTTAGATAAACGTCTTTCAGTTAAAGAGTGTTTGGATGCTGTAGATGAATGTAACGCCCCTATGGTTTCAATTCCGGGTGGAGAACCATTAATTCATAAAGAAATGCCAGAGATTGTAGAAGGTATTGTTGCTAGAAAGAAATTTGTTTATTTGTGTACAAATGCATTGTTGTTAAAAAAGAAAATTAAAGATTATACGCCATCTCCATATTTAACATTTTCTATACATTTGGATGGAAATAAAGAGCGACATGATGCGTCTGTTTGTCAAGATGGTGTTTTTGATATTGCAGTTGATGCTATTAAATTAGCATTAGAAAAAGGTTTTAGAGTCACCGTGAACTGCACATTATTTCAAGGTGAAAAAGCAGAAGAAGTTGCTGAGTTTTTAGATTATGCGACTGAGTTAGGTGTTGAAGGAGTGACTATTGCACCTGGTTTTAGTTATGAACATGCTCCAAATCAAGATGTTTTTATCAAAGGAAAAGACGTAAAAGATTTATTTAGAGGTATTTTTTCAATAGGAAAAGGACGGCAATGGAATTTGAATCACTCTTCTTTATATCTCGACTTTCTTGCTGGAAATCAGGCGTATGAGTGTACTCCTTGGGGAAACCCTACGCGTGATGTTTTCGGTTGGCAAAAACCTTGTTACCTACTTGCAGATGAAGGACATGCTGAAACTTTTCAAGAGTTACTAGATACAACACCTTGGGAAAAATATGGCAACGTCAACAACCCTAAGTGTGCTAATTGTATGGCGCATTGTGGTTATGAAGCTACAGCAGTGGAAGATATGCTAGCTAACCCTTTAAAAGGGATGATGGTCTCTTTGCGAGGACCTAAGACTATTGGGGATATGATTGAAGTAGCGACACCTAATTTTCAAGAGAATGAAAAAACGTCATCACTTTCAGATATTCCTATAAAGGTTGAGTCTTAACAGAGTATTTTATTTTTTATAAAATTGAGGAGGGTTATGATGTCTTTAATTAAAAATCGTAAATTAATCACGGGCCTTTTTGTTTTTTTTCTGGGATTTAATGCGTCAGTTTATGCTGAAAAAACAAGTAAAATTGACAGTGCCGTAAATACTGAAAAAGCACTTGAAGCAAAAGATGTGGTGCTTCTTTTTCAAGATACACTTCTCGGTGTTATGAAAAAGGGAGCTGAATTAGGTTTTAAAGGGCGCTATCAAGCATTAGAACCAGCAATTGTTAAAAGTCATGATTTGGCAAAAGTTGCAAGAATAGTGGTTGGAAAAGAGTGGAAAAGTTTTTCGCAGGAGCAAAAACAAAAACTGAATGAAGTCTTTAGCCGACTTAGTATTGCATCTTACGCACATAATTTTAAAGGCTTCTCGGGTGAATCATTTGAGTATCTTTCAGAGGATGAAACGGCTAGAGGAGGGCGTATTATTCATTCTGTTTTTGTTCTTCCAGAAGATAAGAATGTTAAATTTGATTATATGCTGAAGAAAAAGGCTGGTAACTGGTTGATAATAAATGTTATTGCTAATGGAGTTAGTGATTTGGCTTTAAAAAGATCTGAATACACAAGTATATTAAAACGAGAAGGCTTTGAAGCTTTGATTGCAAAAATTTCTGAAAAAATTGATAATTATACAAATCAATAATTCAGAGATGCTTTTTATATGTTTTCAACTCAGTTAAAAAAAGATAATTCAACTTTATTTATTGTCCTTTTTTTATCAATTTTTCTTTTTTTAACAGGTTGTGCTAGTCATACAGTACTTGAGACTGGTGTTAAATCTGTTGGTATTCATGCGCAAGAAATAGATCCGTATGAAAATTTTAATCGTAAAAGCTATGCTTTTAATGAAGTACTCGATAATTATGTTGCCGAGCCGATTGCTGATGTGTATTTATGGATAACACCAAAAGTTGTACAAACAGGCGTTTCTAATTTTTTTAGTAATCTTAATGAAATTAATGTTGTATTAAATGACATTATGCAAGGAAAGCTACTTCAAGGGAGTGAGGATACTGGGCGTTTTATAGTTAATTCAACAATAGGCTTAGGTGGTCTTTTTGATGTGGCAAAAGAGCTTGGTCTCGAAAAGCACGATGAAGATTTTTCGCAAACATTAGCTGTTTGGGGGGTTCCTCAGGGTCCCTATTTAGTGATACCTGTGCTTGGTCCCATGACAACCAGAGGAATACCTGGAGGTCTTTTTGATATTGCAGCAAACCCTACTTCTTATGTTGGCGGAATATTTTTTCCTGTTCAATTGCTTCAGGTGCTGAATGCGAGAGCTAGCGCAGATGGTGATTTAAGGTTTATTGACGAAGCAGCTTTGGATCCTTATATTTTTACAAGAGAGGCTTTTTTACAATATCGAAAAAATTTAATTGCTGATGGTAATGTAGAAATTGAAGATAATATATTCGATTTGGAAGATGAGCTATTTGATGAAGATGAGGAAATTTCTGATAAGCTTAATAATATGAACAATAATAAGTTTAATGAACAGGAGGAGAGACAGTTGCAACAAGCAGAAGCTGGCATTGTTGAGGCTGATCTTGATGCGAAAATCGAGGCATTACGACTTAAAATAAAGTTAAGATCAGCTAACCAACATGGAGTGAATAACAACTAGATGGATTGTTTTTATTTGATGTCTGTCATTAGTTTTTGTTTTTTATCTGGTTATTCCATTGTAGAGTAATAATTAGCCTCCCTCTCTTTTATCATATTTTTTTAATGACGAAAAAATTTATCTCACAAATTGGTCATTTGGAATGATAATAGGTACTAGTTGTCATTAACTAACACAAGAATTAATAATGATGAATATTCTAGAATAACACTTTGTGTATTAGTCACAAAAAATAGGTTTGTTTGCTCCTAATAACACAATCTCAAAAAGGTATGTTTGAAATAAGAAAGTTGTGGATTTAGATTGACATGACTCGCTATGACAGTCTAAAAAGTGCTGGTTTTTCGTGATATGTTTTTTTCTGATCTAGGGGGAGTTCGTTGTAACTAACAATTCTTACTTTATATATCTTTGTCCTTTCCTGATATCCTCAATATCATTTCGGTTCAAGCGAATACGACAAACTTGAACAATGCTTATGTTTTTTTTCCATTTCAAAAAATTAGACTGGCATCACAGTTTTCTTTCTATCCATCAAAGATTCAAATAGTTTCTAAGTCATTTATCCCTACTGTGTTAAAAACTCAAAAATGATAAAAAAATAAGCTTATTTAAGATAAACAATTATCTTTAGTTGTTGAATTTAGTAAAGGCTCTAATAAAACAGCTGATTATATAGCTAATTTGATGTTATTTATATTGTTTCCTTTTAACGTATTGTTATATAAAATATTTGCATATTATTTCTCTTCTATTGATAATTAAATTGAACAAAAAATGATTAATAAGGTCATTTTTTATACAAAATATCATTTTTCTATCTTTTTATTATGTATAGATTATTGATGTTTTTTTTGTTTTTATCAAAATTAAAACCTTAAAAGGAGAAATAATTAATGAAATTTAATAAGTTAAGTGCAGCTAAAATAAAACTCTTATTTTTAATTAGTACTTGCATTTTACTTTTTAACTCACCTGTTAATGCTCAACTTTTTGGAAGTATTCAAAATGTTGTTCCCCAGCCAGATGGTAGTTTAATAGTAAATGGCTGGGCATGTAACCCAGAAAAAAGAAGCTCTGTCAGAGTAGATTTTTATTCAGGAGTTCGGGGTACAACAGGTGCAAAACTTATTGCTCATGGAGAAGACGGAATAGTTAATCCTCCTGGCACTATTTCTGAATGTATGAATTCGATTAGCGGTTATAGCTATAAAATAAGTAGTGAAAATGTTTTATTGCATTCTGAAAAAAAACTTTGGGGTTATGTGAAAGTTGGTCGTATATCAACTCATATGTCTGGCTCTGGTTCTTTTACAATTGGACAAATCCAACAAACCTCAAAAAATCGACAAAACCAACCCTCTTCTAGTTTCAGCCTATCTCAACTACAAGGCTTAAACTCATCAAATACTGGGCCTCAAGTTAATCTTGATAACTTGGTTTTGAGTGGTCTCGTTACAACAACAAACCCAGGAGAAGTTATTGAGGGTTTGAGTATTAATGGAGGCGTGATTATCAGTCAAAATGATGTTACTTTAAGAAACTGTAGGGTTAAGGGACTCGTTTTTATAAAACCTGGTGTTTCTGGCACTAAAATTAAGAACTGTAGTATTGATGCAAATTTCTGGTATTGGGGAATAAGAGTTAATGGAAATAACACACTCATAGAAAATGTTGAAATTAAAAATGCAACAACTGCCGGTATTGGCATAGATGTATCACCAAGCTTCAGTATTGTTCAAGCAAATAAGATACACATTAAACGAGTTAATATTCATGATAGTTCTGATGGAATCCAAAGTCGTCCAGGTAATAATTCAGATTATGTAGTGAGAAATCTTTTAGTAGAAGAGAGCTATTTTCATGATTCGCTTACTCGAAAAAAAGCAGAGGAAATTTTAGCAGATTTACCTGCAGATATAACGAAAAAAGCAGTAAAAACATTAGATAAAATTGTGTCTCGAGAGCTAACTCCACATAATGATGGTATACAGCTTGCCGGAAATATAAATGTTATTATTCGTAACAATAGAATTTCTATTCCTTCAGATGAAAGTGTCTCGTTACCAAATGCTCCAATATTTGTAGGGCCAGATATTTTTAGTGATGAAAATATCATTGTTGTAGATAATTTAGTCTCTGGGGGCTCTTCACCGTTAAAAGTTAATAAAAATAAACCTATTAAAAACGTGTTATTCAGTAATAATTATTTGGTTCAAGGAAAATGGATACACAAACCTATTAACGTTGCAGGGACTAATGGTCATTTAGATTGTATGGTAGTGAATAATATCAAAAATACTTTAGGAGAAGAGCTTTTGCCTTATGCTCTTTATGAAGAAAGTTCTTATAACGATTCTATTGTTGATGATTCTTGCTTTGTAGGGCCTTCAGGTTGGTCTAATTGGCCGTCTAATTGGCCTGTAGATTGATAGTAATTTATTATAAGATTATTTTCAGACTCTAGGCATCATTATAAACACCTAAAAAATTACTTAATGGAGGTGTTTATAATAAAAATTAAGGTAAAGAGGTTTAGTAAGACTAAGCCTAAGCCTCTTTATTCTTAATATATTAGTAGAATGAGATAGTGAAATGGTTTAATAAAGCCGGACACATCTAAAGACCAATTTATAATGTATAAAAAGTCAGGCAGATTATAGAATCTTCTGTTGAAAACTCATTAATAATGAATAAGTGAGTGGACTTCATATTCTTTAAGAATATCTCTTCCTTTTAAAAAATCTAATTCAACTACAAATGCACAGGCTTCAACTCTTGCACCTAGTTTTTCTACTAGTTCACAACTTGCTTTTGCTGTTCCACCCGTTGCTAGAAGATCGTCTATAAGAAGTACGTTGTCATTTTTATTCAATGAATCAATATGGGCTTCTAGTGATGCAGATCCGTACTCTAGGTCATATGAAACGCTTTGCACGTCATAGGGCAGTTTCCCTGGCTTTCTTAATGGAATAAAAGAAATACCAAGTTCCCAAGCAACTAATGAACCGAAGATAAAACCTCTTGCTTCCATGCCAGCAACTGCGGTTATATCTCTGCCTAAAAAAGGATGTATCAATTGATGAACAGCTAAGCGTGTAGCAGCAGGATCTTTAACTAAAGGAGTAATATCTTTAAAAATAATTCCTGGTTTTGGGAAGTCAGGAATATCACGTATTTTTGCTTTTAATCTATCCATTTTAAATAGTTAAGGTTTTGTTTGATTTTAAAATATTAAGCACAAAAAGCTTCAATATTATTAATAATGTTTTGAGTATCTAGACCACATTGCTCAAGTAACTGTTCACGGGTTCCTTGTTCAATAAAAGCATCAGGAAGGCCAATATTCAATACAGGCATTAATATTTGCTGAGCTTGCAAGAAGGTATTAACAGTGCTGCCTGCTCCACCCGAGATGACATTTTCTTCAATTGTGACTAAAACATCATGGCTTTTAGCCATCTCTAGAATTATGCCTCCATCAAGAGGTTTTATAAAACGCATATTAATCACGGTTGCGCCTAATTTTTTCCCAGCTTCCAAAGCTGGGGTGACCATACTACCCCAGGCTAAAATAGCCAGCCGGCCCCCTTTATGGCGAATTTCTGCTTTCCCTAGTTCTATTTCTGATAAGTCTTTAGAGACAACCGTTCCTGGTCCTTTCCCCCGAGGATAGCGTACAGCTGCTGGGCCTTTGTAATTAAATCCTGTGGTGAGCATTTGTCTACATTCATTTTCATCAGCAGGTGCCATGATGACCATATTAGGAATACAGTTTAAATAACTGTAATCAAAACTACCTGCATGAGTTGGACCATCGGGCCCTACTAAACCGGCTCTATCAAGCGCAAAGAGTACATCCAGATCCTGAATGGCGACATCATGAATCAATTGGTCATAAGCGCGCTGTAAAAAAGTTGAATAAATAGCAACAACCGGTTTACCGCCTTGGCAAGCTTGACCGGCTGCTAGGGTGACAGCGTGTTGTTCAGCAATAGCGACGTCAAAATAACGTTCAGGGAAACGCTGAGAAAACTCAACCAAACCTGACCCTTCACGCATGGCAGGCGTAATGCCTAGTAAACGTTCATCTTTATCCGCCATATCACATAACCACTGCCCAAAGACTTGGGTGTAGGTTGGATGAGGGGAGGGCGCTGACTTAGGTAAAGAATCTTGAGTGGGATCAAAAGCAGGAACGCCATGATAAGCTAAAGGGTCTTTTTCAGCCGGTGCATAGCCTTTGCCTTTCTTGGTGACAATATGTAAAAACACAGGGCCCGGAAGATCTTTAATATTACTTAAGGTCTCGATGAGCATATCAACATCATGACCATCAATGGGGCCGATATAATTAAAGCCTAGCTCTTCAAAGAGAGTGCCGGGCACAATCATACCTTTAACATGTTCTTCTGTTTTTTTAGCTAAATCCCAGACACTTGGCACATTGCTTAATACTTTTTTACTTTCTTCCCTGACAGTGGCATAAAACTTACTTGAAATGACGCGCGTAAAATAGTTGTTCATTGCACCAACGGGGGGTGAAATGGACATATCGTTATCGTTGAGAATAACTAATAAATTGGCATCCAGTGCTCCCGCATGGTTCATTGCCTCAAACGCCATACCTCCAGTAATGCTGCCATCGCCAATAATAGCGACCATGCGCTTATTATCACCCCGTAATTTAGACGCAATGGCCATACCAAGTGCAGCGCTAATGGATGTACTGGAATGTCCTACACCAAAGGCATCATATTCACTTTCCGAACGATTAGGAAAAGCACAGACCCCATCCTTAGTCCGAATAGTCGGCATTTTATCTTTACGACCTGTGAGAATTTTATGGGGATAAGCTTGATGGCCTACGTCCCACACTAACTGGTCTTCAGGGGTATTAAACACATAATGCAATGCGACAGTCAGTTCAACAGTACCTAAACCTGCAGAAAAATGGCCGCCGGATAGGCTGACAGTATGAGTTAAATATTCTCGGAGTTCATTAGATAGCTGAGCCAATTGTTTTTTGGAAAGCATCCGAACATCATGTGGAATGTTTATCTGATCAAGTAAAGGGTAGCTGCTCATGTTAAATCTTTGGTTTAGATGCTTTTTTATAAAAAACAACCAACAATTATAGTTAGTTTTAATGGTTGCGCTGAATAATATACAATGATAAATCACGTAATAAGTTTGCTTCTGAACCAAAGCTACTAAGGCAATCTATCGCTTGTTCATGCAATTCGTGTGCTTTTTCTTTAGCGCCTGATAGACCTAATAAAGCAGGGTAAGTTGGTTTGTTGTTATCTTGGTCTTTGCCCTGAGTTTTGCCTAAAGTGGCAGTATCACTTTCTTCGTCTAGAATGTCATCTTTTACTTGAAAGGAAAGACCAATACATTTTGCATAGTGATCTAGTTTTTTTGCAATGACTGGGTCTAAATCTGGTTTAGCGAGTGCTGCCATATTGACACTTGCACGTATTAAGGCGCCCGTTTTATGAATGTGCATATTTTCTAGTTCTGGAAGTGTCAGTTTTGTACCGACTGATTCCAAATCTATTGCTTGTCCTCCAACCATACCAACCGAACCACTGGCTTTAGTCAAGGTAGTGATCATTTTTAATCGCTGATTTGGGTCTATATTGATAGTTGGGTCGTTAGCTAATATCTCAAAGGCTAAAGCTTGTAAAGCATCTCCTGTTAAAATAGCTGTTGCTTCATCAAAGGCAATATGGCAAGTTGCTTTACCTCGTCTTAAGTCGTCATCATCCATTGCTGGAAGGTCGTCATGAATTAATGAGTAGACATGGATCAGTTCTACTGCACAAGCTGGGCCATCTAATATTTCATCGGGTATCTCTAGTAATTTTCCTGTGCAATAAGTTAGCATAGGACGCATGCGTTTCCCTCCGTCTAGCGCACTATACCGCATAGCTTGATGAAGTTTTACAGGTAGAATACTTGCTCTAGGTAAGCGTGAATCAAGTGCTTTTTCTACATTATTTTGAACTGATACAAGGTATTCTTTTAAAGCATTACTCATCGTTGAAGGGCTCCAGGGTTTGTTTGCCGTTTTTTTCTATTAAAATTTGGACTTTTTGTTCAGCATTTTGTAATGCTTTTTGACAAGTACTTGTCAATTTAACACCACGTTCAAATGACTTTAAAGATTCTTCAAGGGACAAGTCCCCTTGTTCCATTTGCTCAACTAATAACTCTAGTTCTTCCAATGAGTTTTCAAATAAAGTGGCACTTTTTTTTCTAGTCATAGCACTTGATGTTTTTAGATAAAGTGTTAACTCGTTATGTAATTATCTTGTCTTAACTTGAAGAAGGAAAATAACATGATACGATAATAGGTTGACTATTATATATTAAATATCAGGGCGTATGAGTAGCGAATATAACGCAGCAGCAATTGAGGTTTTGAGTGGATTAGATCCTGTACGGAAACGTCCAGGAATGTATACAGACACGACAAGGCCAAATCACTTAGTACAAGAGGTTGTTGATAACAGTGTTGATGAGGCGATGGCGGGGCATGCTGATTCAATTGAGGTGGTTTTGTTGCGAGATGGCTCTATATCAGTTACAGACAATGGTAGAGGAATGCCTGTAGACTTGCATCCAGAGCAGGGGATTCCTGGTGTTGAGGTTATTTTGACCCAATTACATGCAGGAGGAAAATTTTCTAATAAAAATTATCAGTTTTCTGGCGGTTTGCATGGTGTTGGCGTTTCAGTGGTTAATGCGTTAACAACAAAGTTAATTGTTGAAGTAAAACGTAATGGAAAAATACATCAGATGGAGTTTGCAAATGGAGATAAACAAACTGATTTATTAGAGACAGGGACTGTGGGTAAATTAAATACAGGAACATGTATTACTTTTTTACCTGATGCTAAATATTTTGATTCAAATAAAATTTCTGTGCTTAAGCTTAAGCACGTTTTACGGGCAAAGGCTGTGTTGTGCCCTGGGTTAAAAATCGCCTTAAAATCAGAACAAACAGATGAAGAGTGGGTTTGGCACTATCAAAATGGATTAAAAGAATATTTGCTTGATCGATTGGGTGATGTACTTGTTACGCCAGAAACTCCCTTTATGGCAGAATCATCAGCAAGCACTGAAGCTGTTGAATGGGGCGTCGTGTGGGCTGAAGAAAGTTTACCCGAGGCGATTACTGAAAGTTATGTCAATCTTGTTCCAACGGCACAAGGAGGGACTCATGTTAATGGGTTAAGGGCTGGATTAACTGAGGCTATACGAGAATTTTGTGAGTTTAGAAATTTATTACCTCGTGGCGTTAAAATAGCTCCGGAAGATGTGTGGGAAAATTGTCATTTTGTGTTGTCTGTTAAGCTGGAAGATCCTCAGTTTTCAGGTCAAACAAAAGAACGTTTAAGTTCGCGAGAATGTGTACCTTTTGTTTTAGGGTTTGCAAAAGATAGCTTTAGTTTGTGGCTTAATCAGCATCCGCAAGAAGGTGAGAAGGTTGCTGAAATAATTCTTGCAAGTGCCCAAAAAAGGCTGAGATCAAATAAAAAAATAGTTAGAAAAAAAATTACATCTGGCCCAGCACTTCCAGGAAAGTTGGCTGATTGTTCTGCACAAGATATTACTAGAACTGAATTATTTTTAGTGGAAGGAGATTCAGCTGGAGGATCAGCGAAACAAGCTAGAGATAGGGAGTTTCAGGCAATTATGCCGCTTAGAGGGAAAATTTTAAATACTTGGGAAGTAGACTCTGGTCAAGTGATGGCATCTCAAGAAGTACATGATATTGCTGTGGCATTAGGAATTGAACCTGATTCTGATGATTTGAAGAATTTACGATATGGAAAAATTTGTGTACTAGCGGATGCTGACTCAGATGGAAATCATATTGCTACACTAATATGTGCATTATTTTATAAGCATTTTCTACCCTTGGTTAGAGAAGGTCATATATTTATTGCTATGCCACCTTTGTATCGGATAGATGTTGGGAAAAAAGTCTTTTATGCATTAGATGAGGCAGAAAGACAGGGTGTGTTAGCAAGAATTGAAGCTGAAAAATTAAAAGGAAAAATTAATGTCCAGCGGTTTAAAGGGCTAGGTGAAATGAATCCAGGTCAATTACGTGAAACCACGATGAACCCTGATACAAGAAGGTTGGTTCAGTTGACAATTGATGATGAAGAAGTCGCTACGGAACAAATGGATTTATTATTGGCAAAAAAAAGGGCTGCAGATCGAAAAAGTTGGCTTCAGACAAAAGGAAATTTAGCAGAAGTTTAACTTAAGCCACAATGCTTTAGGTTAAATGTTATATGGACAGGTCTAAGCATCGCAAGCATTGAGTATGTAAAAGCTTAGTGCGGACTAAGCTGACCTACCTGTCTACGTTAACCCAATATTGGGTTAACGTCCCCGACTCATAAATTTCCATTTTTATGCTCTTCAATCGCCAAGAGGAAAGAAAGTGTGTGGAGTGATTAAAAGTTAAGTGGGGAAGAACAAGAAGTTTTAGTTAATTATATTTGTAATATTACCGTTTTTTTCTAGCTTGTTTTTATCAAGAAAAAAATATGCTCTAAACCTTCGAAAAGAAGGCTTAAAGTCTTTGCTATAAGTTCTTGCTGTTGTGAACTCAGATAATTTTACTTACTACATCCAGCTTGCTTTAAGGAATCATAGGCATGACCAACATCTAACATCACGTCGTTTGCTGGTAAATAATAGACATGGTTATCTTTCGCAGAAATTCCCAAGTACGCTTTTTTGTCTGCATAAAAACGAAAGTAATACGGCGAAAAGTTTTGTGAGTTAGCGACACTTTGAGTAGGTGAAAATAAATTTCCATAAGTCTTTTCGGCCCAGTTAAATAAACAATCAGAACTTGTTAATGGATTACCTGCTTTAGTAATGACTTCTGATCGAATTCCGCGCCCACCGTCCATCGGAAAAACCGGATCATGCGAAGATAAATCATACATACAGGTCTGTCCCATTAAACCACCTGCACTACAGTCCATATAAGACACTTTAGTGATGTCTGTTACCCCTAAAGTGGGGTCTTTCGCATTAAAATTAATAGCAACAAATACATTGCTATTCACAGGAGGGTTGGTCGCTATTTTAGCGGTTGGCAGGGTGTAAGCATAAGCTGTAATCCCGCCTTTGCCATCTGGTTCTGCATTAAGTTGATAGCGAATCGGCTCTAAATTGCCCATCAAGGTATCATCTAATATACCTTGAAGGTTGGTCGTTTCTTGAGTATCAATATCGTAATCAAATGAACCGTTAAAAACGGTATCATCAATTAATACAAGTTTAACCTCATACCGAATTGGTTTTGCTTGTACTGGAGTGAGAAATAAACACAGTGGTAATAATAAAATACTAAGTTTTAGTCTATTCATGGAAACCTCTTAAAATTAAAAAAATAAATCCATTATATAATACGTCATGTTTTAATATGTAAGAGAGAGGCCTACATAGACTGAGCGTCCCTGACCTGCCAAATTTTGCGTATTAGCTTTAGATGAAATTAGTGTCATTGGATATTGATCGCCAATATAAACACCCGACAAAGGAGCGTAATATTGCTTATCTAAAAGATTGTCTATACCTACATCAATACTAACATGCTCCCATTTATAACTGGTTTTTAGGTTTAACAGAATATATGACGAAGTTTTTAATTCATTTCTAAGTTGCTGAACATCATCTTTAGTGTCAATAAACTGCATATCAAATGAACTTTGCCAGCCTCCTAGTTGATGGTTTAACCCCAGTTTAAGGTTAAAAGGCATCATATGGTAAAGATTGTTGCCATCTGTACGTTTACCACGGACATAACTCATGACTGTATTTGTTGAAAAATCCCCATAAGTGGGATCCGTAAATAGATCCATATCACCGGTTACATCAATACCCCAGAGATAGGCATCATGGTTAGCTATTCTTAAGTAAGAAAAGCCATTCCCAGGTTGCCTTCTGCATTCCTGGCAAAGGTCTGCATCAATATAATCTTCAACATAGCTAAAGAAAGGAGAAATCTCAAGATTCCATTTTTGCTCAACACTTGGGTCTGAAAGATTTGTGGTAAAAGAAATGTTGTGTGCTGTCTCTACTTCTAAGTCAATATTGCCCACATAGCCATTACCATCACTAAACCATCCGATCATGGTCATTGGCATTGGGCTAGTACTCCAAGGGTATAATTCTTGTAATGATGGTGCGCGATTCTTGCGTGCATATCCCAATGTATAGCTGGTCCAATCACTAGCGGCATATTGAATAAGCAGACTTACGTCAAACAAATTAAAGTCTCGTTCATGGTCTAGGGCATTAAAGTCTTGTGCCTGTTCATAATCGGTAGCAACGAAATCATTGGAGAGATTGTTATATCCTTGTACATCACCAGTATCTGCCATAATGCGGTCATACCTGAAACCTAATACTGTTTGCCATTTATCGGCCCATGGCTTTTCCCATTCAAGATACACACCAAAATGATCTCGAGTCGCTTTATTTAAATTGATAAATGAGTTTGGTCCCATCATACTTGGTCTGTTAACTGTTGCCGGCCAAAAATCATTGATTCCAGAGCTTTTAAATTCACTACCAAATCGAAATATACTCTCATCTTGGTCAAAGGGGACTTCGAATTGAAGTTTATAACCATAATTTATACCTTTAGTTTCCATAGGCATTGGTTCGGGTGCTTTTCTATCCTCTCGAAAGTTCATTGTATGGCTGGTATTTTCTAAAAACAACCTGCTATCAACGCTTCCCCAATCAAAGATACCGTTATAATGCATATTCCCAAAAATACTATCATTGTTAGATAAATCCATTCTTGCTGTAGGAAAGTCTTGATAAGGAATATATTGCTGCCCACCTCTAATTTCTAGTAAATGATCATCTTTATTAAATGAGAGTGCAAATGCGTGGTTTTGATTTTTATAAGATGTTGATTTTACCGTGTTATCGTTTCCATCTTTATAATTTCTACTTTGAGTATTGGAACCAGTGTAGTCAAAGCGTACAAATTCGTTAGCAATACCAGCAGAAACACTTCCACCAAAAGCATCACCATTACTGCGATAAAAGCCGGATAACTTACCATCTATTAAGATACCTTCACCTTCTATTGCAAAGTCAGGTTTTGCA
Source organism: Methylococcales bacterium (assembly GCA_023145835.1). GTDB lineage: Bacteria > Pseudomonadota > Gammaproteobacteria > Methylococcales > Methylomonadaceae > QPIN01. The sequence goes on along the minus strand of JAGLDH010000002.1, from coordinate 2,409 downwards.
GATTCTACAGATATTGTTCCTGCAATACTATCTCCGCCCATTCTGACTGGGGTAATACCTTTTAAAACAGAAATACTACCGATATTACTTCTATCAATACTTGCTAAAGCAGGATTCATATGGTTTGGACAAATTGAGTCCACAGTCATTCCATTAACTTCAATTTTGACACGATTGTCATTTAAGCCACGAATAATAGGTAATGAAGATATGCCTCCGCCCGATTGAAAACTCATGCCTGCTGTATCTTCTAATAATTTTGCAGTATCCGTCACTTGGCTTTGCTTGTTTGATATATCCTCAGAGCTAATAGAATCATGCCGTGATGCGGCAAGTCCATTATTTTCGGATTCAATAACCATATTACCAAGATTAAGGGGGGGAGGCTTGGATGGAACTGGCTTTTCAGTGTTTTCATCAGCATGAGCGATACTAATAGGCAATAGGATTGCTGTAGTAGTAAGTAAAAATAGTACTTCTTTTTTCATGGGTTTATTATTGTTTTATCGGTCTTTTATTCACACGATGCTGGAACCACCAAACATCCTTCAAGTAACTTAAAGTGATATTTGATAGGACTGTATCCAAGGCTTCGTAGTAGTGACGCTGGCTTCGCTACCTTGTTGATGATTGAAACACCTATGTTTATTTTTAATAAACCGGCTTCATTATCTGGTTTTTCCAGGTTTTCTTTAATAAAATTATAGGGTTGGGGTAGTTTTTTCATGTATATGGTTTTGAATTGATCTAGTGACTTCAGGTTGTTTTGCGATATCGGTTTAATAAATAATGATAGAGGGGAGTAATTGCAGATAAAAGTTTTGGAATTATTATAGTAAGCAATAAATATACCGGAAATATTAAAGGCTGACAGGTAAGAATTTAAGCTGACTAAAGACGAAGGTAGGATAAAAGACTGCAAAACAAGTTAAATAACACTTTTTTTTATAATATATAACATAGTTTAGTTAATTATTGAGACCTGGTGTTTAGGCTTTCTGTTGTCATGAATGGTTGTGTTTATCAAGCTACTTAGTCAAGTGGTTGTATATTCTTAAAATATACTATTGTTGACTGTCTTTATTGATAAGTTGTTCACAAATTCTGTGGATAACTCTGTTAATTTCTCGTTTCAATATATGCTTAACCCATGTTAATAGTGAGTTTCATAGATATGTAGTTTTTTTACACAAATCAATGTTTTTTTGAAATAAAAGGATTTGAGATTCATTTGCAATAGTATGGTTTTGTGTTTTTGAGTGTAATGATTTGATCTAGTTTGCAAGATTTTTGGTTCATTATAATTGAGTGTGCTTTTTGTTAAGCCTAATAAGGAAAAAAAATGGGAGTAATTACCCCGCAACTATTAGTCAAAGATTCTTTGGAGTTGTTCTCTCTTCCAGATATTTATTTTCAAATATCTGAAATGATTAATGACCCAAGGTTTACTGTTCAAGATATTGGCGCAGTAATTGGGAGGGATCCTGCCTTGACTGTACGATTGCTTAAAATAGTAAATAGCTCGCTTTATGGGTTTCAGTCTCGAGTTGATAGGGTTTCTAGAGCTATTACAATTATAGGTATTGAGGAGTTAAAAAACTTAGTGCTGGCGACTTCTGTTGTTACAAAATTTAGAAAAATCCCCACTGAATTGGTTGACATGACAGATTTTTGGTTACGTAGTGTGCGATGCGGGATGATTGCGAAATTTTTAGCTATAGAAAGAGATGTATTGCATAGGGAAAGATTATTTTTAACTGGACTTTTGCATGATATTGGATCTTTGGTTTTTTATTATAAATTACCAGAAAAAGCATTAGAAGTCTTGCAAGAGGCTAAGCATAATAGATGCTTGATTGCAGGGTTAGAACAAGAGAAAATAGGATTTACTCATGCTGAGCTTGGCTCTGTATTGGTCAAATCATGGGGGTTACCAGAATCATTATATGAATCTATTGGTCATTACCTTAGACCTGAGTTGGCTCAGGTTAATAAGTTGGATACATATTTGTTGAATTTAGCCTCACAGCTGTCTGATTTATCTCAGCGAGGAGTATCTATTGATGATGTTTTGACAGGGTGTTCAAAAGAAGGGTTGTCTATTATACGTCTTAGTGTTGAACAGATTGAGAAAGTGATGGAAAACGCTGATGAAGAATTTTCTCAGGTATTTGAATTAATGGCTCCTAATAAAAGGTTTCATTAATGCTTTCTGGTTAATCAGTCTGTTCATAATCTGTTTTATTTGTCTTTAAATTGAATGAAATCTCCTGATTAGCAAGAATCTTCCGCCAAACGTTAAGAGCCCTTTAAAAACCAATCTCAGCGATGAAACAGTGGAATGCCTATCCAATGAGGAAAATGGAATTTCGAGGGAATTCATTGCCTAGAAAGCCTTTTGTAGTATAT
>JAGLDH010000199.1 GCA_023145835.1 Methylococcales bacterium | reverse complement strand
GAATGATATGGGAACACTGATGAATATTCTATTTCTTTGGTTTTTGTTGAATTATCGAACGCTGTAATTTCTACCTTCTAAACAAGCTCTCATCGCACGTTGATAATCTTCTCTTTTTCGACTTAGATTACTCGCAGAAATATTTCCAGGTCGTAATGTAGGATCATAATTAGTCTGGCTAACACTCCAGCGATGACAGTCATATCGGTCATCAGCTTGTTGTTGTTCAGACTGACCACTGATTGGATAGATGAATAATTCATCAGCAATTAATTCGGGTTTTTGTTCTATAAGTTCTCTAGGTGGTTCGGCTACAACATATCCATTCCTGTTCGCTTGCCAAGTATAGTAAACATCATTGGCATAATAATAGGGAATATTACCTACCCAGAGGGTTGTATAGAATGGAGGAAGAGTAGGAACAACAATTCCAAAAGGCGGTATTACAACAGTAAAATGTGAGCCAGAGGGGCGATACCATATGCCTCGTTGGAAGAAATAATCATGGTTTCGAAAGTGAATAGGAGGACGAGGTAATGGGAGTCGGTTTATCGAAAACCCTCTACGTGGATAGCTACGATCATGTCGGTATCGGTTATCATATCTAAAATTTTTTTTTACGTGTTTAGTGCGGAAAGGGTTGTGATTTGGAAAGCTAGACCTGTGATTGTCTTTGAAGCTGCGATCTTCATAAGCAAACGATGGAGTTAATGTAGTTAAGGTAGCCAATAACAGAATTAACCTTATTAATACTCTATTTTTCATTTTTATTACCTTACTTTTTAAATCTAGTAAAAACAATATGTTGTAATAGTTTATTCGACAGTATATCTACGTCCTTCTAGGCAGGCTGATAGAGCCCTGCGATAATCACGAGCTTGTTTTTCTAATTGAATATGGCGATAAGTATCGTTTTCATTATATTGATGCTGAATTCGGTTAGCTTCTTGATGGCGAGCTATATCTGAAGCAGCCCCCATCAGAGCACCTGTAATAGCACCAAAAACCATACCTTCTACACTTCTATATCTCCGGGAGGTAATAGATCCAATAACTGCTCCACTTAATGCTCCAATAGCAGCTCCAGTTCCAGGAGGCGGGGATGCTTTGACTTCAAAACGCTGGTGTGGCATTAGTTGGGCTTGGTTTGGATCAAACCCCGATTTTTTTACTGCCCAAAGGTGACACTCATAGCGATCTCTTTGTTGTTGGTATTCGTTTTGTCCGTGCTTAGGGTAAAAAATAATTTCTGTTGAGGATAGAGACGGTGTACTAACAGGGTATTGTTTTACTGAGTAGGTTGATGGATGAGAGCATCCAAATAGAGATACAGTGAGTAAACTACCAAAGATGACTAATGATAAGGTTCTTAATTTTTTGATAAAGCACTCAATATAATCTAACATAGGTATTTCTCAGATTATTCAATAATTTAGATCGTTAGAAATGGATAAATGTTAAATGTGATTTGGAGAATAAATTAAGATACAAATTTTAAGTATAAACGATCCAGATTTACTAAAGCAATGTTTGGGAAATTAAGTGTAAGTTTAAAAATAGTTTGTTTTTTTTGAAGTATAGGGTCTTTATTCAAGACCCTATATTATTAAGATCAATATTTTTATTTATGTTATTTGATCAAATAATCTCGCATCATGCCTAAATCCTCATGTTCAAGGTTGTGACAGTGATACATAAATAGACCTTTAAAGTCATTAAATGGTTTTAGGAAAGTTACCTTTTCACCTGGCATAACTAGCGTTGTATCTTTCCAGCCACTATCGACTAACCCCTTTGAAACAGTATCATGGGTTTGTTGGAACTTAGAATTAACCTCACGTTTTATAATTTGAAATTGCTCACCATGTAAATGCATAGGATGCGGCATATCCATACTCATTCCCATGCCTTGGCTACCGCTATATCCATTATCAAACTCCATTAATTGTAGAGTGTTGACGGGGATAATTTCATCAGCTCTAATATCATCCATTTTATAAGAGCGACCATTTAATAATGCTGACATACGTCTCATGGTCAACTTAATAGTTCTAGGGTTATTAGGATTAGCAGCATCACTTAATTTGAGTGGTTTTATAGGTGTTAAACGCGTGGGTAATGGATCATTTGTACTGGCTTTTTTAACAACCTTTACTTTTAATACAGGATAATCTCCACCGAGAGGTAATTTGTTTTCTGACATCATACCTCCCATCATGCCACCACCCATACCTCCTCGTCTGCCACCCATCATGCCTCCATGCATAGAAGCGCCTTCAAATGGAATGCTGCGTAAAGTCAGTTCTGTGCCAATCGGTTTATTGCTAAAATCCACCCATAATTCACGTCTCTCAGCTGGAGCCAACATGACATAAGGCATTGTTTCTGGTTTTTCGATTAGCCCTCCATCAGTTCCAATAACGGTAATAGGTGAACCATCATCCCAAGCAAGTTTATAGATCCGGGAATTGGATCCGTTTAATAAACGAAATCTGTAAGACCTACTTTCAACAGGTAAAACAAAATCTGGTTGACTATTAATCAGGATTTGATCCCCCAGAAACCCTTGCATTTTCTGCATCATGTGATTGCTGTACTTGAGTTGATTATTACTGTCAAAACTACGGTCTTGAATAACTAGAGGTAGATCATATTGACCTCTAGGTAATTTTAAAGCTTGTTCTTCCTTATCACTAACGATAAAAAAGCTAGCCATACCAGAATATACTTGCTTGGCAGTAACGCCATGAGCATGAGAATGATACCAATACGTACCTGCCCGATTAAGGATTTCGAATTCATAAATGAATGATTCCCCATGATTAATAGCATACATAGGGTTACCATCCATCTTGGATGGGACATGGAGTCCATGCCAATGGAGAATTGATTGGGAAGGAAGATTGTTTTTTAGATAAATTCTAACCTTCTGACCTTTCTGAAAATGTAATATAGGCGCCAAATAGGTGTCAGGTAAATTTTTAACGGTATCTGGTGATCCTTTTAAAACTTTCCCCCAAACTTTCCAAACTCGAGTTTTTGAGCCTTTAAAAAGAGGGACTTTAGTTACATCCATACTAAGTTCTATTTCAACATCAGGGTAAAAATCAGCTGAAGCAGTATTAGTCGCACTAGAATTGGCTGCATGAATAAATGAAGGGAGTGTTGCTGCAGAAGCAACAGCAATACTAGAGTATTGCAAAAATTTCCGGCGTTGATTGTTGATTTTATTATTCATAACACACCTCGATATTCAAGTTTTAAAATATTATAGAATTAGACTTTAATAATATACCTTAGTTTCATTATTCGCAATTTATTCTTACTAATAAAAATCAAATTCAAAATATTAGGGATCAAAAAGTAAATTTGTACGTGTATATATGATAGTAAAGATTTTTATAGAAGTATTTTAATCAGTTTTTGAACTCTTTTACTCCACTGATTGTCTTTTGATTCTTAACATTCAGAGATTTAAGTAAATAGTATTTAAAAACGAAGTCTTCTTAAATGAACATGTAACCGCCATGATTATTTTGTAAGGAATAGGTCGTTGGTTCGACAAATTGGGTAATTTCATAAAGTGATAACATATATGTTGATTACCAGAAATTAGCATTAGCATAAAGACTTTTGATTTTTTAAATGCTAATGACAAGGATTGAAATTACGAGTTTTTTATTGTGATATCAATTAAATATATGACAACTTAATTGACAGTCAATTATCCTTTGCTTGACGAATAACCTCAGTATAAAAAGTCTTTTTATTATGTTAGTGTATGTAGGGTTAACTTATATGGATTTTTATCAGTTATTATCGATTGAAATGAATAAAAAACGTTATAAAACAATAAATAAGAAATATGTGTGTAAAAACATATGTTTTCATGAAGTTGGAAGGGGGTAAGGTATGAAAATATATAACAAGCTACTCATGGTTTTTTTGATTTATTTATGTCTACTACCTGCTGCAAGTTCAAAGATTCCCGATTGGGCACGTATGGCAAGAACCGGAGGATTTGACGCCTGGGTTGAAATGACTGATCAAGAAATCAATAATTTGATTAATATTCGTTTATCTGAGAATGTTTCAGTTCTTGAAGTGGATTCTGGATTAAGTGAATACCTGAATGAAGCTCAGTTTCAAAACCAAATCAAATTTTTAAACAAAGTAGCTGCCGCTGCAAAAAAAAAGAAATTACGTTCAGTCGTCTATTACCCTGCATTAGAAGTTTTAACGCAAAATGGCGAAAAATTGCCTAATACCATGTATAAAGATCACAAGGATTGGATTCAGAAAGGGATTGATGGTAAACCTAATGTCTTTTATGGATCAAAGGAAGTCTGGGTAGACCCAGGTGCTGAAAGCGCTTGGCTTTCTCCAAATACAGGATATAAACAATATTTTTTAGACCGTGTAAAACGATTAGCTGCAACAGGACTTGATGGTATTTGGATAGATGTGCCTATTTATCTTGGGACTGGCGCTTCATGGTCTGGAGCAGAGCCTGCAGCAAAAGCTGAATTTACTGCGAGAACCAAAGCATTTGGTTTAAATGGAGGAAAGGGTTTTATTGCACCGACCGTTGTTGAAGATAGTTTAAAGTTTAGAACTTGGGTTCGTTGGAGACATGAAAATTTAGCAGATTTTATCAATGATATTCGTATTGCAGCTCATCAAGTTAATCCAGGTTTTATGGTTATCATAGAGAACTTTCCTACTGATAATATGGATGCAACGGAAGCGGGTTTAGATGGAAATTATCGTCGTAGTACGGATAATTTTCTTCATGTCTGGGAAATTGACAGTGTTTCAAACACCCTAGCGATGAGCTGGGCTTCTATTGAGGAGTTCAGTAATAAAATTACAATGTATAAATGGGCGCGTGGAGTTGATAGAGAAAACCCTAGCTGGGCCTTTACTTATGGTTATCAACCTCTTGATGCGGGCTTAACAATGGGTGCTGCAATAACTGCGGGCGTTTCACCTTTTGAATCGAAAACCCCTGATATGACTAAAACCATTGACACAAAATTTCGTTCTCGGTGGTTTGGTTTTATCCGTGACCATCAACAAGCCCTTTTAAATACACCACGGAGTTCAAAAGTAGGAGTCTGGTATAGCTCACACACGCGTGATTTTCAAGATATGAAAGTTGGGGGCACTTATGGAATGTATTTAACGACGACTCCTCCAACAAATGACCCAAATTGGTGGGCAACAGAACCTAGAGATAGTTTTATACCTAAACCTCATTTAGGTGGTTATAGAGCGGCGGCACATTCGCTCATTAAATCTCATATTCCTTTTAAAATTATTACAGACCCAGGAAATCCAGCAGAACAGTTATCAGGTATTAAAGTACTGTGGTTACCTAGTGTTGCTGTTTTAACCGACTCCACAGCAAACTTGATTAAATCATTTGTTAAAAATGGGGGAACTGTCTTGGCAACAGGCACATTACCTGGAACTCTTGATGAATTAGGTAGTACTAGAGCAAGTAGTATTCTAAAAGATTTATTTAACTTTCCGAATGGAACAAGTTCGTCAGAACGGACTAACATTTATGGAAAAGGTCTTGCTGTCTACACTCCACTCAGTGGATCTCAGCTTTTATTTGCAAAAAATGGTGATTTTAATAGCGCTAATACGGTAATAAAAGCAGTTGAGCGATTTGTTGGTGATCATGTAAAAAAAGAGTTAATTGTCAACGCAGTTGATGGTATTCATGTTGAAATAGGTAAACAATCCAATAGTAAGCATTATTTATATGTTCTTAACTATTCTGGTTTAAAGGTACCGGTTGTTTCTTCTCCTCAGCCAATATCAATTTCTTACCGGACACCTGATGGATTTAAAGTAGCGAGTGTTAATACGGCTACTCCTGATAAAGGTGGTCAAAACGGTAATATTCCCTTTACTCGAGTTGATAAAAATCTGTATAAACTTAATTTGACAGTAGATCAATTCGCTTTAATTGAACTTAATTTATTACCTGAATAAGCATGTTAGTAAACCCAATATGGATTTGGTTAAATAAGGAATAGGAAACTAGGGTAGAAAAGTTTTTTAAATGGCTCATTTAAAAATCAACAAGAGATTTAAATTAAAAAATGCCTATAACCCAAGTTAATGGAAAAGAGTCAAAAGGAATAGTTTTAGATGGCATCAATGGTATGTCAATACTTATTAATATATATAAATAAACGAGTACATTGAGTACTTTTAAAAACACATCATCATTATGAAAAAATATAATAATAGATTAAACCTTATTTTGACATATTTATGTCTACTCATCCCGTTATCTTCCCATGCGGCTCCGATTCCTGAATGGGCACGTATGGCAAGAGCAGGGGGCTTTGATATCGATGTTGAAATGACAGCACAAGAAGTCATCAGTTTGATGAATACCCGTATAAATGAAAATGTATCTGTGCTTGAGATAGACTCAGGATTGAGTGAATATTTAAGCGAAGCGCAGTTTACACGACAAATTGATTTTTTAAGCCAAGTTGCAGCAGGAGCTAAGCAAAGAAACTTACATTCTGTTATTTACTATCCAGCACTAGAGGTTTTAACACAAAATGGTGAAACATTAGCTAACACCATGTACAAAGATCATAAAGACTGGATTCAAAAAGGGATTGATGGAAAACCCAATGTCTTTTATGGGTCAAAAGAAGTCTGGGTGGATAAGGGGGCAGAAAGTGCTTGGCTTTCTCCAAATTCAGGTTATAAACAATATTTTATAAACCGAGTAAAACGACTGGCAGCAACAGGACTTGATGGCATCTGGATGGATGTTCCTATCTATTTAGGAACGGGCTCTCCATGGGCTGGAGCAGAACCTGCTGGGAAAGTTGCATTTAATGCTTGGAGTAAAACACATGGTTTCAATAATGGGAATGGATTTCAAACACCTACAACCGTGACTGATAGTCCAAACTTTAAAGCTTGGATTCGTTGGAGACATGAAAATTTAGCTGACTTTATCGAAGAAATACGCGTTGCTGCTCATCAAGTTAACCCAAATTTCATGGTTATCGTAGAGAATTTCCCTGTGGATGATATGGATGGAACCGAAACAGGGTTAGATGGAAATTATCATCGTAGTTCTAATAATTATCTACATGTTTGGGAAGTTGATAGTGTTTCAAATACTCAAGCGATGAGCTGGTCTTCAATTGAAGAATTTAGCAATAAAATTACCATGTATAAATGGGCGCGTGGTGTTGATAGAGAAAACCCGAGTTGGGCATTTACCTATGGTTATCAACCTCTTGATGCGGGTTTAACAATGGGAGCTGCGTTAACAGCGGGTGTTTCTCCTTTTGAATCAAAAACCCCTGATATGACGAAAACTATTGATACTAATTTTCGTTCTAAATGGTTTGGGTTTATTCGTACCTATCAACAGGCACTTTTAAACACACCTCGGAGTTCAAAAGTAGGTATCTGGTATAGCTCTCATACTCGTGATTTTCAAGATTTAAAAGCAGGGGGGACTTATGGAATGTATTTAACCACCACACCCCCACCTAATGCTAAAGATTGGTGGGCAACAGAACCTGGCGATAGTTTTATACCTAAACCTCACCTTGGTGGATATAGAGGTGCTGCGCATTCACTGATTAAGGGACACATTCCATTTAAAGTTATCATGGATCCAGGTAAACCAGCAGAGCAATTAGCTGGAATAGAGTTTTTATGGCTACCGAGTGTTGCTGCAATGTCTGATGACACTGCAAACCTGATAAAAGCATTTGTTAATAATGGTGGCACTGTTTTTGCGACAGGGGAAGTGCCTGGAACGCTTGATGAAATGGGAAATGTTAGACCTAATAGTATTCTAATGGATTTGTTTAATTTTCCAGCTGGAATTAATTCTGCAGAAAAAACAAATGTATTTGGAAAAGGTGTTGCTGTTTATAACCCAATTAATGCTGTTAATACGTTTCCTACAGCAGGCAATATTAACAACGCAAACGAAGCACTTAGTACAGCTGAACAATTAATTAAAATTCATGTAAAAGAAGAGTTAGTTGTTAAAGCTGCTGATGGTGTCCATGTGGAAATTGGTAAACAATCCGAGAATAAGCATTTTTTATATGTTCTTAATTATTCGGGTCTTAAACAACCTATTGTTTCTTCCCCTCAACAAATATCAATTTTTTATCGAGCACCTGATGGATATAAAGTTGCGAGTGCTGCAACGGATACGCCTAATGATAACGGTCAAAAAGGTAATTTACCGGTTACACGTTCCGCAGAACAGGTTTATAAAATTGATATAACCGTTGATCAGTTTTCTTTAATTGAACTTAATTTATTACCAGAAGCTCCTGCTGCTGCTGCTGCAGGACCTGAATTGAAATGGTTAAATAATGAGCGGAAAGTTGCTGCTGAAAGTGGGTTGAATTTCATTAAACAAAAAATGAGACATTCTAATAAACAACCTCCTTTATCTTATGGTGTTTATACTAACCTGAAGAATGATCATGCAAATACAGCAATATATGCACATGGACATCATGTAACAGCAGAGCATATGGGACTTATGTTAAGAGCATCAGCCTGTATGGGGGATTCAGCAGCCTATCAGCAGTCTTATCAATATGTTGATGAAGTGATGGTTGACCCTGTTTATAATCTGGTTAATTGGGCAGTCGATCGTGTTAGATATAAGCCTTTTGTCGAGCTGGATGGTCAATGGAAAAATTCTAATGCACCATTAGATGACTTTAGAGTGATTAGAGGTATCTTGGAAAGCTCTTTTACAGGTAATAACCCAGGAGCAAAACCATTAGCAGAAAAATTATTAACAGGACTTTATTGGACATCAGTTACAGATAGAGATCATAAAGCAAAACTTCAATTTTCTAAATACCCAGAAGGTTTAGTTGGATATGCTTGGGATTGGAACGGAACAACAGATACCACATTGAATCCACCTGCGAATGCGACGGGTATTGGTGAATTGACGACTAATCCTATTCCTGTCGATTACAATGATTTATATATGTTAGGTCAAGCTGCTAAGATGAATCCTCGCTGGCTACCCTTATTGGCTTCAGCAACAGACTTACTTGTTAACTCTCAAGTCCCAGCTGTTCCTGGACTTTTCTATAATGGATATCAAGCTAATAATACATGGACTGGTGATTTTGAGAACCGTGATACTAATCAAGGTAAACATCTAAAAGTAATTCAAACATTATGGATTGCATTGCATTTAGCGAGAGCCTCTCAGCTTGATCAATCATTGTTAGACCAGCAGAGAAGAGGTTTAGCATTAACAGCAGCCCAAAATAGTCTGACGTTCTTTAAAAATTATTATTCAACTAAAAAGAAAATCCCTGAATATCTTACATTTGGGGGAGCTGAAGTGACACCTTGTACAGGAGCATTTACTCCAGCGGGGGCACGAGCTCCAAATGGTTGTTTGTTTCCGAATGAGGAAAATTTGCTTAATGGAGAAGCTAGAATATATGCTCAATTAGCAAGGTTAGCTTTACTTCTTGATGATAAAAGTTTTGCGGCTAAATTGATTGATGAGAAAATCATGACGGATCGTATTGGTGATTCTAATGACCCTCGATATGGACTAATAGGGACTTCTACCACAAATGCTGGTGATGCGGAAGCTTGGAATGTTCTAGAGTCGGTGTTAACACTTTGTCATGAAGCTTCAGTTAAGAAAACAGCGCCTTCTACAGAATATTTAAATAATAGAGCTGTTTTATCAGATAATCTTGACTTGTTTTTTCCTGCGATTGAATATCAATCTGGACAACAACAAATATTTTATCAAGCAAATTTAACATATATTGGGGCAAATTCAGCGGGTGAATTGTTATGGAAACTTAAAGATTATTCTTCCATTGATAATGTTCAATTTAATAATGTTTCATCTCATCTTTCAGAGAACCCAAGTCACTTTTCTATAAAAATTGATTCTGCAATACAAGGTCAGAAAAATTATTGGGCTCAATTTGAATATATTGGTGATAATGGGGTAGCAGGTGATCTAGTTTGGAAGGTAACAAATTATGGATTAAATTAACCATTATTAATAATTGAAAATGAAAAGCAGGCATTATATTTTTATTAATGACCTGCTCTTTAGATAAAATTAGGACTTTAATTTTTTTAGAATCCGTTGACTGATAAACTCAGTCAACGGATTTTTAGTTTAAGATTAAAGTAAATTAATATTGACAATAAAAACTGCGATTTGATCTCCTTGTTGATATCTATATTCTAAAATATCACCTTTTACGGTAATACTAGGTTCTACTTTCTCTATAATAGCCTCCATTGTGACGTTAAAAGTCGGGTTTAACTTAATAGGTTGACCGAAATAGCTTAGGCCAATTGAACCATCTGCGTTATATTGAGTGCCAGCAACGCCATCAAATTCTTTTGCTTTAGCAATAAATTCTTCGGGTGCAGGGACTGTAGGATTCATTGTTTGTGAGGTGCCATCTTCATACACAATAATTGCGGGTTTAAGCCCAGTTGGATCTTCAGGAAAATGAATGCCTGGTTTTAAGTCGGCAGGTGCAGGATGAATAAAAGGGTCAAAAATACCAACATCACATCTTGCTGGTTTCCCATCATGTTCAGGAATGTTGAGAAAAACATCTCCATCTTTTCCTAATTTAACTTCTCCGCCTTGTTCTGGAATTAAGTCTTTAATAGCACTGATATCTTTTGGAACAGAACGTATGGGTATTATCTGTCCACTAGGTGTTGTTAATACAAACAAACCTCTTTCATCTTGAGTTACCCCTGGAAATGCATCTTTATTACCTTGTTTCATATGATCAATATCAGGGATAAATGCAAGGTTTGTCCCTTCATACTGGTCAAATCCTGTTACTTGCATGATGCCTTGATCATCCTGTCTGATTTTAAACTCAGCTAAATTAGCACCGACTAAGGCTTGGTTCAGTCCATCAAGTAACGGTTCACCTTGTCCACCAAGACCTAAACCTTTTGTTAAATCAGGGATTTCTTCAGGAAAAAAAACATGCGGGGGTAAATTGGCTTGTTTAGGAATAGGAGGTAGTGCTAATCCCTCTCCTTCAGGAACTTCAATAAAACCCTCTTCGCTTATTTCCCAGCCAGACGGTAAGATATCTTGAAAATGTTCAGGCTTAATATGTTCTGGATCAGAATTTGCGATCATTCTAAATATATCCTGATGATTGACTTGTTCAAATTGCTCGGGCCTGAATTGCTCAAAATGTTCTGGACGAAATTGATGAACTATCTCAGGTCTAAAACCACCTATTTTGTCTGGGTCTAATTGACTCATAATATTAGGAGGAAGTTGTTTGAATTGATGCTCAGATAAAACTTCTAATGTATCTTTATTAAGTTGTCTAAACTGATCTGGAGTAAACCCATTCATTGCTTCAGGAGATAAGTTGGCAAAATCTTCTGGTTGAAATACACGAAACGCTTCAGGATCTAGTTTACCGAGGTCATTTGCGTTAAAAAAAGCTATTTCATCTTTTGTGAATTCGTAACCCTCAGAATGGGACGGAGGGGGAGAAAAGCCTTTAGGTGGTTCACCATTATGAGGAGGTTGTTGTTCACCTTCAATTGGTGGGGGGAAAGAGCCTTCTCCTGCTAATGGGGGAAAAGAGCCTCCTTCTGGTGGTGGAAATTCTCCATCAATGGGGAAACTAGGGAACGGTTGATTGTTGTTTTCATTTGGAGCTGGAAGATTTTCTGCTGATGTTATCTCACCTTCTGCATTAGCAGTAGCATATGAACTTAATAAAACTAAGCCAATTGTGAGTGACAATGTGGTTTTTTTCATAAATAATCCTTTGTATGACCTGAGGTACAAATAGTAATTTTAAATTTACTGATAAATTTTTATTAGCAAGTGAATCTTCAAGCGAGAGTCTAATACAATAAATTTTTTATTTATGAATTGGAATATTGAAGTGTGAGTAAGGTCGTGATTTTGGTAACAGAGAAATATAGAATTGTGAATAAGCTCTATTTCTGCATATATTGCTACTTGTATTAATGTATGCAGACGTTTTTTATAAAGCAGAGAAACTTGCTTGCGTGGGGATTTAAAAATACTCTTTAAGAAATAACATATTGCGAATGTAAGTCTCTCAAAAAGTGTTATTAATTGTTTTTAGGTTTTAAAAAGTGAATAATTAATTCAGTTAAGGCAGTTTTTTGCTGTGTTTTGAAGATATGTTGAGCATGAGCTTTACCTTCTATTAATTTTAGTTGCTTTGGGGTGGGGGTTTTTTTAAATTGGGTTTTTATTGTATTGATAATTGCCTCATTTTCACTTGCAATATACAAAATATCACCTTGTAAGTTTTCGGGATTTGTAAAAGTTGCTGGAGATAACAATATTAATTGTTTAATTTCTTCAGGAGAAGAATGAATAATAGCTTTAGCAGCAGCACTCCCCCCCATACTAGCACCTAATACAGAAACTTGAGATATTTCTGATTTTGTTTTTAGAAATCGTACTGCAGCTAAAATATCCTCAAATTTATCAGTAGGCCTATTACCCGCTGTTGATTTACCATATCCACGAAAATCAATTGCTAAAACTGAGATGTTGTTTTTTAGTAAGCTTTTAGTAAGTTCAGGCCAGCTTTCTTTATTAAAAATAGCGCCATGAGCTAAAACAACAGCTTTTGATCCAGAATAAAAGTAATTAGCATGAACAGTTCCACCGTCTGCACTAGCAAAGGATACTGGTTGTAATTCTTGAGAATTAATAATGGGGGATACGAGAGTGAAACATAATAATAAGATTAATTTCATAATTTAAAGAAATATCAGGTTGAGCTTGAATACAAGCATAGTTGTCGCGTTCAGGTAGAAGTGCATCATCCCCTAATTTTAATAAGAATTCTATCATACCTATTCCCTTCTTCGTTATCTTTGATATACCCATCTTTTTAGGTAAATAATGCCTGATGAGTCTATTTATTCGTTCGACTAATTATTTCTCCCAGCTATGATATGGATGGAAAAATAATAATATTCAAGGGTTTATTTATTTTTTTAGAAGGGTTTAATTCAATCCCATTACCTAAAGTTAATATTCACGTATTGGGTTTTTCGTTTTACCATCATATTTATTGATACTGTACTTATTAAACATATAATGGAATCACTTTTCCAATGCCAAGTTTTATTAGTCCCTAATAAAGGTTAAAACCCCCGCCTTTAGGCGGTCAGATTTATCTATGATTTAGAATAGCCATTTTAGACATTAGTTTAGGAGGTGCTATGGAATATAG
>JAGLDH010000198.1 GCA_023145835.1 Methylococcales bacterium | reverse complement strand
AATGATATGGGAACACTGATGATAATTTCAGTAAATTAAATATGATATGAAAAAAAATTTTGAAGGTGACTATAATCGACTAGTAAAGAATAAGCTATCTGGAGCAGATAAAAAAAATGCAATGGAGCAAAGTATAGGAGGGAACTTTCATCATTTTGGTATTCTTCAGCGTGAACTGATTCGGCAGCAAGGGCTTAAAGGTGATGATGTTATTCTTGATGTTGGCTGTGGGTCAGGACGCTTAGCGAATGCTTTAAAAGAAATGCCAAATCTAACCTATATTGGTATTGATGTTGTTCAAGACTTACTGGATTATGCTGATGAAATTTGTCAGCGAGATGATTGGTCGTTTATTAAGGCAACGGATTTAAAAATACCTTTAGATGATAATAGTGTTGACATCATCACCTGTTTTTCTGTTTTTACTCATTTGTTACATGAAGAAACCTATGTGTATTTAGCTGAAATGAGACGAGTACTAAAGCCAGGGGGTAAGATTGTTTTTTCATTTCTGGATTTTTTAATTCCAGAACACTGGGGTGTTTTTGCATCTAATTTAATCCTAATTAATGATCAAGTACCTCTTAATCAATTCATTGATCCCCAGGCAATTAGAATTTGGTCTCAGCATTTACGGCTAGAAGTTGAAAATATTTTCTCTGGAAATAGCCCCTATATACATATGAGCGAAGCAATTGAAGGTGAAAATGGTGAGCTATACCAAGGGATGGTTACATTAGGTCAGTCGGTTTGCGTATTACGTAAACTAGAAAGTAGTCACGAAACTATTCATGCCATATTACCCACTAATTTTAATGTACAAAAATACCTTGAATTAAATCCAGATTTAGAAGACTCTGGAGTTGATCCAGAAGTACATTATATTACTTGTGGACAGTTTGAAAATCGACAATATAACTGAGACAGTCTCAGGTTGAACAAAAAAGTAAACCTTAATTTTCGTATCTATGGCAAAAAAAGCAAAAACAGCCTATGTTTGTACAGAATGTGGTGCTGAATATCCTCGGTGGGGAGGGCAATGTACTGCTTGTGGTGAATGGAATGTTATTAAAGAAGTTAGATTAGGTTCTGATACGAAACATAGCTCAGGTAAAATTGGTTATGCAGGTGTGCAGTCAGAAGTTAAGCTGTTATCCAATGTAGACTTGGCACAAGCAGAACGTATATCAACAGGGCTAGTAGAGTTTGACCGTGTTTTAGGCGGTGGAATAGTTAGAGGAAGTGTTGTTTTGATAGGCGGGGCTCCGGGTGCAGGTAAAAGTACTATTTTATTACAAGTCATTGCTAAGGTAGCATCCTCTGGTTTTTCTGTTTTATATGTATCGGGTGAAGAATCTTTACAACAAATTGCTGAAAGAGCCCATCGACTCGGGTTAGATGCTGGTACTATAAAAATGCTGGCAGAAACATCGGTACAACGTATTAGTGATTGTGTCGATGTGGAAAAACCTGATGTTCTAATTATAGATTCTATTCAAGTCATGCATACTGTTGACTCTGATTCAGCACCAGGCTCGGTATCTCAAGTTAGAGAGTCAGCGAGCTATCTTACTCAATATGCAAAGCAAAATAATGTATCCATTTTTGTGGTTGGTCATGTAACAAAAGATCAATCTTTAGCTGGACCTATGACGTTAAGCCATATTGTTGATGCTCAGGTTGTTTTATCAACCACGGATGATGCTAGGTATAGAGTGTTGAGGTCAGATAAAAACCGATTTGGTAGTGTTGGAGAGCTAGGTTTCTTTGCGATGGGAAGTGCAGGGCTAAAAGAAGTTAAAAATCCATCGGCTATGTTTTTATCTAGATCAGATAAACCTTCTTCAGGAAGTGTTGTAACAGTACTATGGGAGGGAACTCGGCCTTTGTTAGTCGAGATTCAAGCATTAGTAACGGAAAGTCAATATGGAAACCCTCGTCGATTAGCGGTAGGGCTAGATCAGAATAGATTGGCAATGTTATTGGCTGTTTTATCTCGACATGCTGGAGTCTTTACGGCAAATGATGAAATTTACGCAAATGTAGTGGGAGGGATAAAAGTAACAGAAACAGCTTCTGATTTAGCTATTCTTGTAGGGGTTGTTTCTAGCCTTAAAGACAGAGTTGTTCCGCAAGAATTTGTAATTTTTGGTGAAATAGGGTTAAACGGTGAGATTAGACCAGTAGCAAATGGGTACGCTCGGTTAAATGAGGCTGCAAAGCATGGTTTTAAAAAGGCCATTATTCCAAAAGCAAATGCGCCAAAAATGTTAGTTAAAGGCTTATCAATTAGTGCAGTTTCAACAGTATCAGAAGCTCTTGATGCAATTAATGATTTTTAATATATTTATAAATTTTAAGTATCTATTCAGTAGATGTTTATAATAAATTTAAGCAGATACTTAGAGCGGTATTTATAAGAGGCTTTTTTAAATTAAAAGGCTAAAAGATAATCTTAAAAAAGAGGTCATATAAACTCTCCCACTAATATCGTCATAAAGCTAGTGCAAGTATGTTCTTGACCACAGTATAACGTTGAATCAAATGCTTCTTTTTTGGAAGGGGGGGATGAAGTTAGTAAGTATGTTGCTTATTCATATAATATAGCTGGTAATGGGTTGAATCTGTAGTTTTTCTGTATAATTTGATTTTATACCATGTTATCAAGAAATTCACTGTCCCTGTTGTGACAGTAATAACATCATTAAATCAGGGACAAATGCAAAGGGTACACAGCGTTATTTATGTCAAAGTATCGATTGTGAAACACAAACCTTCATGCTTGATTATTGCTATAAAGCCTGTGAATCAGGCATAACGGAAAAAATAGTCGAAATGGCGATTAATGGCAGTGGAATTCGCGATACCGCTCGTGTTCTTAAAATCAATAAAAACACCGTCATTAATGCGTTAAAAAAAGGAAAGCTGTCTTATTCAAGTAAGCCCTAACTTTCAAATACCAACGGCAGAAACAAGAGTTGACCAAGCGCGCCATTGCTCACTTTTTGGATTCAGGGAACGTCCTGTCCCCAGAATGCAAAAA
>JAGLDH010000197.1 GCA_023145835.1 Methylococcales bacterium | reverse complement strand
AAGAATGATATGGGAACACTGATGCCAATAATATAAAACCGGCAAAACCAGACATAAAAAACCAAATCAACCTGAATTCATCATATAAAACAAAAAACAAAAGAGTATAAATAAAGATTAAAGAACTTAGTAATACGAAGTTTATTGCAAAAAGACAATAACTTTTCTTTTGTCTTAAAAGGTAAATAGAGAATAAACTGACAAAACAAAAAAACAATGTCATATTTTCAGCAGCAGGAGAAACTAGGAAAAATTCTAAAATACAGGCAAAATAATATAGTGATGTAACAAATAAG
This sequence comes from Methylococcales bacterium, assembly GCA_023145835.1. Taxonomy (GTDB): domain Bacteria; phylum Pseudomonadota; class Gammaproteobacteria; order Methylococcales; family Methylomonadaceae; genus QPIN01. The sequence goes on along the minus strand of JAGLDH010000197.1, from coordinate 6,990 downwards.
TTAACTAATAATAAAGAATTTAAAAATGCAAAATGAAACCTTTGTAATCTATCAGTTTCAGAGAATTGATGTCCACTTGTTAGAAAATTGTTTAAAAATATCATATTATCAGTATAACTCTAACTATGACAAAAGGATAGAGAGCTAAATTTCCTATCAAAAGTGGGTATAACCTTACTTTTCTATACGACTATATTAGCCAACCTTTTAACAAAATATGTTAAGCAGTGTGTAGAGCATTAATCAAACTATTTTTTTAATTATTAGTTAATTGATGAATCAGGTTATTTTGAAGGAAATAAATTACTATTTAAAAGCACTGACTCTGGGGATAGCTGGAAAAGATAAATTTATAGAAAACTGATGGGATCAGGTCTTTGAATGTACTGAAACAATTAAGAGCTACCCCTTACGTTTTCTCTTGACTTGACTGATTTCGGTATAAAATTTTAGCCACTTTCACATACTTCAGATGGACAATTCCCCTACAGTCTACTTCAAACTAAAAATTATTACTTCGCTATCACTCAATTTTTCTAATTTTCAGAGTAACCTTGTCTATAAGAAGAGAGAAGAAAGCTGAAGGCACATCAATATTTGCTAATATTCCTGCACCAAGAAAAGAGGCTTTAAAATGATTTTTTATCTACTTAGAATTTTAACGCATGAAAAATTTTTTAAGAGGTAGTGATTAAGCTAAATACGTCACTTTTTCATCATAATCTAAAACAGGTGCTCCGTTTTCCACTTTATCTCTACCATTTTTCTTGGCGATATATAAAGCAGCGTCAGATGATTGGATTAATTGAGCAGCAATTTCTGCTGTGCTCAGTGTCGCTGAATGACTCGGTTGATATGCAGCTAAACCTATTGAAATAGTTGCTTCAATATCTTCATTTTCAAATTCTACTAAAAGCTCTTTAATTGACTTTCTTATTCTTTCAGCAATATCGCCCGCTTTTGCTTCATCAATATGAGATAACAAAGCAACAAATTCTTCACCACCATAACGGGCTAACACATCATTGCTTCTTAATTGCTTTTTAATCATCCCAGCAATTAACGCCAAGACATGATCACCAGCTTGATGTCCATAGGTATCATTAATTAATTTAAAGTGATCTATATCCAAAAACAAACAACTTAGTGGTTCATCATTACGTTGACTTCTATCTATTTCTTCACCTATCCGTTGCTCTAGAAAACGCCTATTATTAACCCCTGTTAGCGTGTCAATATGGCTTGTTCTACGCATCATTTCATAATTCAAATTATTTTCTAAACAAATACTGACAACAGAAAGCATATGCTCAACAAAATCAGTTGCCATATTACTAATAAATCGATTAGGTGTATAACTTCCTAAGTTTAAAGATCCAAAGTATTTTTTACGACGACAAAGAGGGAGTATAGCGACTGAAGCCGGTTTTCTTTCATTTTTTGGAAAAAAGCCAGCACAGCTAGATTCTTTATATTCTTCTAACAATGGACGTGAAGATGAACCAAAAGTATTTTTTAATAACTCTTTGTCTTCTAATAGCAAAAGCCCAGTTTTTGATTGATAATCATAGCCATCTTCATTCAGAAAACCAGCTATTTCTCTTTTCTCATCAATTAAACAAAAACTGACTACATCTAAGTCAAAAAATGTTTTAGTATCATCCAGTAAGTGATCGATCATTGTAGGCAATGAATTGAGATTAAGTAATATCATTTCAAACGCTTGAAACCGTTTTAAGGTCAAACTATTCTCTTCAACCCGATCTAGCATTCCATTTAAATGGCTCTGCAAAACACAAAGGTCTATTGTGATATCTTCTTCCAATCTAAAACTTCTCTAATATAGGCTATATTTCGTTAAATATTAGCAGTAAAGAGAAAACATACAACTTTTACATTATTTTAACAACCCTCCATCATGTTAAAATCACAGCACTTTGTACTTCATAAATCAAATATTGATGCCTAGTTCTCTAGAAAATAAAATTCTAAAATTGCGCGAGCAAATAAATCACCATAATTCACATTACTACACACATGATAATCCCATTATCACTGATGCTGAATACGATAGAATTATTCAACAATTAAAACAATTTGAATCTGAAAACCCTGAATTAATTACCCCTGACTCCCCCACTCAAAAAGTTGGTGGAGAAGTTTTAGCTGCTTTTACTAAAGTGAACCATGAAATCCCCATGCTTTCCTTAGGTAACGTTTTTTCTAGTGATGAATTATCAGATTTTATTACTCGATTATCTAACCGCCTAGAGACATCGCAAGAACTATTGTTTTGTGTTGAGCCTAAACTTGATGGGCTTGCCATAAGTTTACTTTATGAAAAAGGGGTTTTAGTTAGAGCAGCTACTAGAGGAGACGGTAAGATTGGTGAAGATGTAACTCATAATATCAAAACTATCAAAAATATCCCTCAACTATTAAAGGGCAAAAATATTCCTGAAACCCTAGAGATTAGAGGTGAAGTTGTGATGCCAATTGCTGCCTTTAATAGCTATAACAAAAAAGCAGAAAAAAAGAGTGAAAAAGGTTTTGCTAATCCTCGTAATGCTGCTGCTGGCAGCTTGCGCCAATTAGACTCTAGCATAACAGCTAAACGGCCTTTAGCTTTTTATAGCTATGGTATAGGTTTATTAATAAACGGAACTTTACCCAACAGCCATTACCAGAGATTATTTCAATTAAAAAAATGGGGGCTTCCCCTTAGTCATGAAGTTGAACGCAAATCGGGTATTGAGGGTTGTACAGATTATTATCAATCCATTTTACAAAAACGAGATTCTCTCGCTTATGAAATAGACGGGGTCGTTTATAAAATAGACGATATTGAATTACAAAATCAAGCCGGTTTTATTTCCCGCGCCCCTCGTTGGGCTACTGCCCATAAATTTCCAGCTCAAGAAGAGCAAACAATTTTACTTAACGTTGAATTTCAAGTGGGTCGAACGGGAGCTATCACTCCTGTCGCTTTGCTGGAACCTGTCTTTGTCGGCGGCGTTACAATCAGTCGTGCTAGTTTGCATAATCAAGATGAAATCAAGCGATTAGGAGTTAAAATTGGGGATACTGTTGTCGTCAAAAGAGCTGCAGATGTCATCCCTCAAATCACCAGAACATTACCTGTCAAAAACGCTCAACAGAAAGAAATTATTTTCCCTATTCTTTGTCCTGTTTGTGAATCTGAAATTGAAAGAATTGAAGATGAAGCTATAGCTCGTTGTAGTGGAGGACTATATTGCCCTGCACAACGCAAAGAAGCCATTCAATATTTTGCGTCTCGAAAAGCAATGAATATTGACGGACTAGGCGAAAAAGTAGTTGAACTGCTAGTTGATGAAGGATTAATTAACAACCCAGCCGACCTGTTTAGCTTAAAAACAAATCAGTTAATTCCTTTAGAACGCATGGGAACTAAAAAGGCTGAAAACCTTATCAATGCCTTAATAAACTCTAAACAAACAACACTTTCAAAATTCTTACTCTCTCTAGGTATTAGAGAAGTTGGTGAAGCAACTGCAAAAAATTTAGCAGAATATTTTTTAACGTTAGATGCTGTCATACAAGCAGATACCGAGGCTTTACAAGACGTTGATGATGTCGGAGTAATTGTGGCTAAACATGTCTCTTATTTCTTTCGTCTACCACATAATATAGAGGTGATCGAAGCACTCATAGATGCCGGAGTTAATTGGCCTGTTATTAAGGCCAAAGAAAAACAATCATTACCTTTAGCCGGAAAAACCTATGTTCTAACTGGCACTTTACAGCAGATGAAAAGAAATGATGCTAAAGCATCACTTCAGTCACTGGGCGCTAAAGTTTCAGGTAGTGTTTCTGCTAAAACAGATTATGTCGTAGCAGGTGAATCCGCAGGTTCTAAATTAACCAAAGCACAGGATTTAAATATACCTATTATTGATGAAAATGAATTAGTGACTTTATTGTCTTCTTTTTAGAAGACAACTAACTTATTCCTGATTACCCACAAGCTTCCGCCACTTTAGGAAGCTAGATGTAACATTATGAAATATAGTAGTTATATTTTTAACCCAATCGAAGAAAAAGTTTAAGTTGGATTTTCATAATCAAATATAGGTAATTTTTCAATGACTTATAAAATATCCGTTAATATGGCGGAAGCTTGTGGGTAATCAGGAACTTATTTAAATTACCTTTCTTTCTTGCTTAGCAAGAAAACCTTTTGCATCTACAGGCACACTCTCATGAACAATGATATCACCTAACTCAGCCATCGCTTTTTTATACACTTTTCGTTTAAAGTAAATAACATCATCAAGAGGATGCCAATAATCGACCCATTTCCAGGCATCAAATTCTTGTTTTTCACCACAATCAAAGCGAACCTTACTCACATCACCCACTAAACGTAAAATAAACCATATTTGTTTTTGGCCTACACATAAAGGTATAGATTTCTTCCTAATATATTTTTCTGGCAATCTATACCTTAACCAATAACGCGTACGACCTAATAACTGAACATGCTCAGTCATCAATCCCGTTTCTTCCCACAATTCACGATACATCGCTGTTTCAGGATCCTCATTGCCATCAATTCCACCTTGGGGAAATTGCCAAGAATTCATACCTTTTCGCTTTGCCCAAAACACACGACCCTCATCATTGCAAAGGATAATGCCGACATTGGGTCGATATCCTTTCGAGTCTATCATTTAAAAAAACCTGTTATTTGCCTTCTTGTTAAACTATTGTTTATCAGATATTCAACTTATTAACCCATTCATGCTCTACTTTATGAATACGAATATGATGAAATCATCTCGCTATTTCATTAAATATTTCTAAAAACCGCTAATATGTAATGCAATATAACGACACGTTTATGTATCTGCTATCTAGATGTTAAAATAATCGAACAAGTCAGTATTAAAATCAATGGCTTTATTGTTCCATAAAAGAAGTACTGATGCTATACCCTTTTACTTTTATTTATTCAAGCAGGATAAACAGTGACATTAGCAATTTTTGATTTAGACAATACACTCATTTCAGACGATAGTGATTATTTATGGGGACAGTTTCTTGTTGACCAGGGAATAGTCGATAAAGGTCAGTACGAAAAGGCAAATGCCAAATTTTTTGATGACTATAAACTTGGAAAACTTGATATAGTTGAATTCTTACACTTTTCACTAGCCCCGCTTGCAAAAAACAAACCTGAACAGCTTTATAAATGGCGAGAACAATTTGTTGAAGAAATCATTAAACCTATTCAACTAAAACCGGCGATTAGATTGGTGAATAAACATCGTTTTAAGGGCGATACTGTTCTGGTTATTACAGCGACAAACCGCTTCGTTACGGAACCTATTGTAAAATTATTTGGAATAGATAACTTGTTAGCCACTACACCTGAATTTATAGAGGGTCAATATACCGGAAAATTTGAGGGTACTCCTTGCTTTCAAGAAGGAAAAGTAACATTGCTAAAAGAATGGCTTAAAGATTCTACCGAAACAATGGAAAATAGCTGGTTTTACAGCGACTCTCATAATGATATTCCTTTACTTAAGCTGGTTGACAACCCTGTGGCTGTCGATCCTGATGAAAAACTTAAAACTCATGCTCAAAAGCAGGGTTGGTCTATTATCAGCTTACGTTGACAATCTCCAGACATAAAAAAAGGGTGTTTAAATAAAACACCCTTTTTTTATATTTTATCAAAAATACTGTTCTTAGTCTTGAACGCTCTCAGCCATTTTACCAAAAGCTTCGACACGCTCTTTACCTGTTTTAGCCAAATCTAACCCAGTATCAATAATCATTTGAACTAATCCAGGTGTTTTATAAACTATCATCCCTAAATAGCCAACAACAGGAACAGCAATAATAACGCTAAAAATACCACTAATCCCGACTACACTAAGTATTTTAGTCACCAATACGATTAAATCTAATGGAACCAAAACCATTGCTCCAAAATAGGCCAAGACCATGAAGGTAAAAAGAGCAAAAACAACAAACTGAAGCAGCCTTACCAAGGCAACATTAACTTTATTCATAATTATGTGAATCCTGTGCTGGAATATAAAAGTCAGGGTTAAAGACTAACTTTATAGAATCGAATCTGAACCCAACATTATATCTTATTCTTACCGTCTTTTTAATCTTTATAGCCTATCTATTATTAACAATGCCATAATTACTCTTCAACTTCCTCTTCATTTTTCAAAAATAAGGGATATAAAAAGCTACCAGCAACAAATCCACCAATATGAGCCCACCAAGCAACATCAGCGGTTACTCCTTCAAATACTAAAACAGTTGTTGCTTTATATATTTGCATAATCACCCAAAAACCCAAAAAAGAGATAGCAGGCAATTCAAAAAAAATCGGTAAAAAAAACAAGGGAAACCAAATAACAACCCGTGCATAAGGATAAAGAAATAAATAGGCCCCCAAAACCCCCGCTATTGCGCCTGATGCTCCTACAACAGGGATAATCATTTCCTTTTCAAAATACCATTGAGTAAACATGGCGATAAGGCCACAAATCAAATAAAAAAATAGGAATTTAATATGCCCCATTCTATCTTCTATACTGTTTGCAAAAATCCATATAAACCACATATTAAAAACAATATGTATCCATCCACCATGTAAAAACAAACTAGTCACAAAGGATAAATATTTATCCTGTGGTAAACCAAAAGCTGCTGCCCATTGTGGGTTTGAATAGCGAATTGGCACCATGCCGTATAAATAGGTTAACTGTCGTTGAACTTCAAGTGGCATTAGTTTCATCAAAAGAAAAATGCTTATGCAAACACCCATAATTCCCCAACTTACGTAAGGATGCTTTTTACTAAGAATATTATCTCTAATTGGAATCATAGACTTTCTTTTAACGACGAAACATTTTTATGGTGACAAACTTTAGCTATATTGGCCAAGGAACCTCTGGTCAAGTCCAATTATTTTTAGCTTGC
>JAGLDH010000196.1 GCA_023145835.1 Methylococcales bacterium | reverse complement strand
AACTTAATCAGAGGTTCCTTAAGTTGTCAAACAATGGTTCTATCTAATGAATTATTGTCATATTGTTTTTCGACCCAGTCCTGATAAGACCCATCAATCACAGCTTGCCACCAAGCCTCATTATTTAAATACCATTTCACTGTTTTAGCAATCCCTGTTTCAAAGGATTCTCTTGGTACGTAACCCAGTTCATCTCGTGTCTTTGTTGCATCAATGGCATATCGCCTGTCATGCCCCGGTCGATCGGTTACATAAGTAATCAATGATTCAGTATTTTGTGCAATCGCTGCTTTAGCATCAGGATACTTTTTTGCAAATGCTTTATCCTCTATAAAAGCCTGTTCAATTAATTGTCTAACTTCTTTTACAATATTAATATTTGCCCATTCATTATTCCCACCTATATTATAGGTTTCACCGACTCGCCCTTTATTAATAACCAAGTCGATGCCATAAGCATGGTCTTCTACATACAACCAATCTCTGATTTGCATTCCATCACCATAAATAGGTAATGCTTTGTCATGCAATATATTTATAATGACAAGAGGAATTAATTTTTCAGGAAAATGATAAGACCCATAGTTATTAGAGCAGTTACTCGTTGTGACTGATAAACCATATGTATGGTGATAGGCTCTAACTAAATGATCAGAAGCCGCTTTACTGGCAGAATAAGGTGAATTAGGTGCATATGAAGTCTCTTCTGTAAATGCAGGATCCGTTGCTGATAAGGTGCCATAGACTTCATCTGTTGATACATGATGAAAACGATGCACTATCGGCTTTTCTCCTTTACTGGTAGGTGTATCAATCCACACCTTTTTTGCTGCTTTTAAAAGAGAGTACGTGCCTATAATATTAGTTTCTATAAATTCATCTGGACCACTAATTGATCGGTCTACATGAGATTCAGCTGCAAAATGTATCAGAGTTGTAACTTTGTGCTTTTCCAATAAAGACTCAACTAAAGACTGGTCGCCTATATTGCCATGCACAAACGTAAACTGTGAATTATCCTGCACTGAGGTTAGGTTTTCTAAATTACCCGCATAAGTCAAAGCATCTAAAGCAATCACTTGATCATCAGGATGATTTTTTAACCAGTAATGCACAAAATTTGCTCCAATAAAGCCGGCACCACCTGTTACTAATAACGTTTTCATTCTTTTATAAAACCTATTTATAGTTTTTTATATTGATTAGCCTAGTCACTAGAAAGCGACTATCACTATAGGGTACCTCTATTAATTGTGGATGAGAAAATTGAGAATCAAAACAGTCAACATCAAGGCGTTTTCGCACGTAATAGTAGGCTATTGTGAAGGATTTTAACGCAAAGAGGATGTTTTGGGCTCAATTTTCCATTCATCAATTTAATAGAGGAGCTCTATAATGTATTTGTTTTTACCTCTTCTATCATTTCATTTAATTGTGCTCGCCAATGAACCAAAGATAGTTCAGGAAAGGCATCAACCAAACTTGTTTTATCAAGTACGCTGTAATTTGGCCTTTTAGCAGGTGTAGGATAGTCTTTTGTAGAGATAGGTTTTATCGGTATCGCCTTATCCAATATTTTTTTCGACAAACCAATCTCTTGTATTGCAACTGCAAAATCATACCAACTCGCAACACCTGCGTCAGACCAATGATGTATCCCTGTTACTTTGTTAACAGCAGCTGTAAAACAGGCCTTAGCTAAACCCTTCGCATAGGTAGGCGAACCAATTTGATCACTTATCACACCTAATTCAGGTTTTTCTGCCATCAATCTCAACATGGTTTTAACAAAGTTATTACCATGACTGGAATACACCCAAGAAGTACGAATAATACAACTTTGGTCTGACATAATTTGAGTCATTAGCTTTTCACCCTGTGCTTTACTCTCTCCATAGACACCTAATGGCTCATAGGGTTCATTAGGCAAATAAGGCACTCCATTTTTTCCACCAAAAACAAAATCAGTCGACACATGAACTAAATGTACAGATAAGTCTGCACAGACTTCAGCTAAATTCCCCACTGCTGTTGCATTAATTAAGTACGCTGCATCCTGTTCAGTTTCTGCCAAATCAACAGCTGTATATGCTGACGCATTAATAACCGCATGAGGGGCACACTGAATCAAAGTTTCTTTTAGTGATTCCTTATCTGTTATCTCAACGTCTGTACGACCTAAACAAATAATATCGATTTCATCACTTTTAAACTTAGCCAATTCCCAAGCTAGCTGGCCATTTTTCCCTATTACAACAATCTTCATATTATAGACTCTTAGTTAATCAAAATAAGGCGCGTCTTTAAATAGATGCCCTTCTTGATCTTTGCCCGATAAAGAAGGTGATCCATGATTCACCAGTGGCCATTGTATATTTAATGTGGGGTCATTCCATCGTAATGATGCTTCATACTCAGGTGCATAATAATCAGTACACTTATAGACAAATTCAGCAGATTCACTCATCACATAAAAACCGTGAGCAAAGCCTTCAGGAACCCATAGCATGCGTTTATTTTCAGCGGATAAAACTAAGCCTACATGCTGCCCAAAGGAGGCTGATGATTGACGCATATCGACGGCCACATCATAAACTTCACCTGAAACAACGCGGACTAATTTACCTTGTGTTTGTGTTAATTGATAATGTAGCCCTCTTAAGATGCCTTGAGCCGATTTACTGTGATTATCTTGTACAAACACGCGTTCTACACAGTGTTGGTTAAATTCATCAGTACGAAAGGTTTCCATAAAAAAACCTCTTTCATCTCCAAAGAGTTGAGGCTCTAAAATTTTTACATCAGGTATTGCAGTTTCTATATATTTCATTCTTAAAATACTGTGTCTTCTAAACAATTTAATAAATATTCACCATACCCACTCTTTCTCAATGGTTCAGCAATCTCACGTAATTTTTCTGCAGATACCCAGCCGTTTCTATACCCTACTTCTTCTGGGCAATTCACTTTTAAGCCTTGTCGTTTATCGATCATAGCAATAAACTGTGCCGCATCTAATAGGTCATCATGAGTTCCCGTATCTAGCCAAGCGGTTCCTCGCCCCATTATTTCAACTTGCAACTCGCCCAAGTTTAAATATTGTTCAATTACATCCGTTATTTCTAACTCTCCTCGTGGCGATGGTTTTACATTTTTGGCAAACTCGACAACGCGTCCATCAAAAAAATACAATCCAGGCACGGCATAATTAGATTTAGGATGTTCAGGTTTTTCTTCTATTGAAATAGCCTTACCGGTAGCATCAAATTCTACAACACCGTATGATTTTGGGTGACTGACATGGTAACCAAAAACAGTCCCACCTTTGGTTCGATTATTGGCGGCCTGTAAGGTATCCATCAAATGATGTCCATAAAACATATTATCCCCAAGTACCAACGCTGCTCCGCTGCCAGCTAAATAATTTTCCGCAATTAGAAAAGCCTGAGCTAACCCATCAGGGCTTGGTTGCACTGCATAAGAAATTCTTACTCCAAATTGATTCCCATCTCCAAGAAGTGCTTCAAACAAATGAACTTCTTCAGGTGTTGAGATGACTAAGATATCTCGTATACCCGCTTGCATTAATGTTGAAAGAGGATAATAAATCATGGGTTTGTCATATACAGGCATCAACTGTTTACTGACAACCTGGGTCAGTGGATATAAGCGTGTTCCACTGCCTCCTGCGAGAATAATACCTTTATGCATTCTTTTTCCTTTTAAATTTAGTAGCCCTGAAAAAAACAATAACAAAGCTATACTGAATAATAACTGTACCTCATTGAGTATAACTTAGAGTTGTTCTTTCAAGAGGGCATTTTTGTATCCTATATTATCAAATGTTAGAATCTATAATGCAAACTGCAATTGAAACATAAGGTTAATTAATAATTGAAAACAGACCTTACTATATTTACTTTTTTAATCACAATAAAACATGAATAATAAAACAGTTTTAGTTACCGGCGGCGCTGGTTATATTGGTAGCCATGCCTGCGTAGAATTATTAAATGCAGATTATGAAGTTATCGTCATCGATAATTTATCTAATAGCAAAATTGAATCACTTAACCGCGTAAAAACCTTAACAGAAAAATCACCAATTTTTTATAATGTTGATATTTGTGATAAAACAGCTTTAGCAGAAATATTTAAAAAACATAAGATTTCTGCTGTTATGCATTTTGCCGGTCTAAAATCAGTCGGCGAATCGTGTGAACTACCTTTAAAATATTATCAAAATAATGTATATGGCTCCTTAGTTCTGACAGAAGTCATGGCAGAGGCTAATGTTAAAAAATTAATTTTTAGCTCTTCTGCAACAGTTTATGGTGAACCTAATACCGTACAATATTCCGAAGATTTGCCAATATATGGAGCAACAAACCCTTATGGTAAATCCAAGGCTATGGTTGAGGAAATCTTAAGGGATCTATCCGCAGCTGATAAAACATCTAATTCATCAGAAACACCTTGGAAGATTGTTCTATTACGCTATTTTAACCCAATTGGTGCTCATAAAAGTGGATTAATTGGCGAAGACCCAAACGGAATTCCTAATAATTTAATTCCCTATGTTTCTCAAGTAGCCGTTGGAAAACTTGAGCAACTTTCAATTTTTGGCAATGATTATCCCACTCGTGATGGAACAGGAGTTAGGGATTATATACATGTTGTTGACCTAGTAAAAGGGCACCTTAAAGCATTACAAGCATTAGAATCAGATACCTTTAATGCTGGTCTGTGTAGAGCCTATAATTTAGGTGCTGGTCGAGGCTATAGCGTATTAGAAATCATTCAATCTTTTGAAAAAATAACGAGTAAAAAAATTAGTTATAAGTTTGTGGCTAGACGTACTGGTGACATTGCTGAATGTTACGCAAACCCATCTCTAGCACTCAAAGAACTTGGCTGGAAGACAGAAAAAAACTTACAAGAAATGGTCGAAGATACTTGGCGTTGGCAGACTAATAACCCAGAAGGTTACGCCGTTTAATTTAGTTGCTCCACACAGTCATTGCTTTCACCTTTTCTTGGTTGAAAACAATGACTGTATCGATACAGGAGGCAGAGCAAGCAACACGAAATATTACAAAGACTCAAACAAATTTGCATAGCAAACCACTCAAATATGCCTGTAACTTCGCTATCTAAGAATTAGCTAATTGATAACCAATACATGACCTCACGGGGTAATAATCTGCCATGAATAAAGATACAGAAAACACTATCACTCAATTAATGAGTAAAGAAAATTTACCTCAGCTATGCATTAATGTATTTTTATCACAATATGCCAAAATGATTGCAGGCGAAGAAAGTGTCATTCGTGAAGATAAAATCAAACCAGTCGATCATGTCGCTGATATGGAGTCTTTACCTGATTTTAGCCAACAAGGTGAAGCTGTTCTTAACCAAGCAGTCATGCTTAAACTAAATGGCGGCTTAGGCACAGGCATGGGGCTAGAAAAAGCTAAATCACTCCTCGTTGCAAAAAATGAATTAAGCTTTTTAGAAATCATCATCAAACAAGTTATCTCACAACGCAAAAACTTTAGTAGCGAGATGCCCTTAGTGTTTATGAATTCTTTTAGTACTGAATCTGATACCTGTGCCGTATTAGATAAATTTCCAGAATTAATGAATGGCCAAAAAAATATCTCACTCACCTTTGTGCAAAATAAAGTACCTAAAATTTTAGCAGACACTCACGAACCCGCAGAATGGCCTAAAGATCCCTCAAAAATATGGTGCCCACCTGGACATGGAGATATTTATACGGCATTACAAACATCGGGTATTTTAGATCAACTCTTAAAAGAAGGTATTAAATACGCCTTTATTTCTAATTCAGATAACCTAGGTGCCACGATGGATTTATCCATACTTGGCTACTTTGCAGAACAAGATACCTCATTCATGATGGAAGTTGCAGACAGGACAGCAGCCGATAGAAAGGGTGGGCATTTAGCCCAATTTTCTCAAGGCGGATTATTGCTTCGTGAATCGGCTCAATGCCATCAAGATGATATAGATAACTTTCAAGATATTAATAAATATAAATTTTTCAATACCAACAACCTATGGATCAGGCTCGATCGTTTAAAAGAACTCGTCGATGCAAATAGCGGCATTTTAAATTTACCTTTAATTCAAAACAGTAAAACGCTAGATCCACGTGATTCTGCCAGCCCTAATGTCATACAAATGGAAACTGCAATGGGTGCTGCTATTTCTAATTTTAAAGGCTCAATCGCATTACGGATTCCTAAAACACGTTTTACTCCCATTAAAACTACAAATGAATTATTAGGACTGTGGTCTAACGCCTTTATATTGGATAAAAATAACCTAGTAGTAACAAACCCAGAACGTAAAGAAGGTTATATTGTCATCAGTTTAGATGATAAATACTATAAAAAAATTGATGACTTACAAACCCGTTTTCCAGAAGGTGCACCCAATTTACTGAGCTGTACAAAACTGACTATTACAGGTGATGTAAAATTTGGATCTAATATTAAATTAATTGGAAATGTTGTTATTAACAATAACTCTGATCAACAATTAATCATTAAATCAGGCACTATTTTAGAAGGGTAAATTAAGATACTTGTAAAAATATTTTAGCCGTGAGCTATATCTTACGCTGAAAATCAGGGAAACGGAGCACAGCGGAGTGATGATTTTTAATCCGCGGTAGGCGACAGAGAACAAGCTAAAGCCAAGTAAAGCGCTAGCATGCGAGGGTGGCTAAA
>JAGLDH010000195.1 GCA_023145835.1 Methylococcales bacterium | reverse complement strand
GGAAAATGGAATTTCGAGGGAATTCATCGCCTAGAAAGCCTTTTGTAGTATATGCGCCGCAACTATTAGGTCTTATTTATTAATGGAATATATTTTAGCGGAAGATCCTTGATAATCAGGTAACTTTATAGCTCTAACGATACAGCTCTTTTAAAACTAATGTGCATAGATTCAATCGGCCTTCATATTATTGATTAATCAGTGATAGAATAAGAGGGATTTGACACATAATTTTGATTACAGAGGTAAATATGAAAAATGACAATCATAAGCGATATTTACTTTTAATTAGTGTACATGGCTTAATTCGTGGTCATGACCAAGAGCTGGGTCGAGATGCAGACTCTGGAGGACAGATCAAATATGTGCTGGATCTTGCACGTAGCCTGGCTCAGAGTGAGGATGTCGAAAAAGTAGATTTAGTGACGCGTCGGATGGTTGACCCTTCAGTCAGTGAGGATTATGCCATGCCTATTGAAGAACTTTCCCCTAAAGCACGAATTATCCGCATTAACGCTGGACCAGAAGAGTACATCGCTAAAGAACAACTCTGGGATTATCTGGATAGTTTTAAAGATAATTTGGTCAACTGGCTAAATAAGCAACCCCGTATGCCTGATTTAATCCATAGCCATTATGCTGATGCAGGTTACGTTGGCGTTCGTTTAGCTAATCAATTAGGTATTCCTCTTATCCATACTGGACATTCGCTCGGTCGAGATAAACGAAAAAGATTACTTGCGAAAGGATTATCTCGTGAAGAAATTGAGAATACCTATAATATTGAAAGACGTATTGATGCTGAAGAAGATGTACTGGAAAATGCAGATTTGGTTATCACCAGTACCAAAAACGAAATTGAAGAGCAGTATGAACTTTATAATTACTATGACCCTAGCCGAATGCAGATCATTCCGCCAGGGACAAATTTAAAGCAGTTTTTTCCACCAACAGAAGGCGAGACAATTGCCTTTGCAGATCAGTTAAAGCCGTTTCTATCTGAATCTGAAAAACCTTTAATTTTAGCTTTATCTCGACCGGATGAACGGAAAAATTTTTATACGTTGCTTGAAGCCTTTGGTGAATCTGAAGCTTTACAGCAAGTTGCCAATTTATTAATCATTGCAGGAAATCGAGACGATATTCGTGAAATGGATACGGGGGCTCAATCTGTATTAACCAATATTTTACTGCTTATTGATAGTTATAATCTCTACGGCAAAGTTGCCATCCCTAAACACCATCGACCTGATGAGGTGTCAGAAATATATCGTTTAGTATCTGCAAGCAAAGGTGTTTTTATCAACCCGGCACTCACAGAACCTTTTGGTTTAACTATTCTTGAGGCCGCGGCAAGTGGTTTGCCTGTGGTAGCGACTGAAAATGGAGGTCCTGTGGACATTATTGCTAATTGTCAAAATGGCGAGTTAGTCGATCCATTGGATAAATTAGCTATTACTGAAGCTTTACTTAAACTGCTTCAACATAAAAATGTTTGGTCAAAAGCATCTAACAATGGTATTGAAGGTGTTCGCAAGCACTATACGTGGGAGTCTCATGCTAAAGCTTATATGGCTAAAGTGAAGACATTACATGGTAAGTATCGTCGACCTCTTAGTGAAAAAACCGCACCTAAAGCTGTACGATACCGTGACCGAGCTATTTTTACCGTTTTAGATGAAAATTTGTTAGGTAATCAACAATCATTAGACCTTTTTTCTGATTTAATCCGAAAAAACCACAAAGATGTAACCTTTGGGATTGCTACAGGGCGACGTATGGACTCTGCTTTAGCAATTATGAGAAAGCATAAAATACCTATTCCTGATGTTTTAGTCAGTAGCTTAGGTACAAGAATCCATTATGGTAAAGCATTAACTGAGGATGCCTATTGGGTGGATCACATTGATCATGATTGGAATCCTCAACGTGTACAGCGTGTGTTAGCCAACATACCCGGTTTAAAACTCCAATCAATGAAAGACCTTAGTCATTTCAAAATCTCCTATTTTTATGATATAGAAATTGCACCACCTATTGAAGAAATTATTGCGCTAATTCGTCAAAAGGAATTAACCACAAATGTTTTTTTTACCGAAGGAAAATTAATTGATATCGTACCGTCACGTGCGTCTAAAGGCCAGGCATTACGCTATGTTGCACAACGATTAGATATTCCAATCGATCATGTTCTTGCAGCAGGGGGTTCCGGTGCAGATGAAGACATGATGCGTGGAAATACATTAGCTGTTATTGTGGGAAACCGACATCAAGAAGATTTATCAGAACTAGAGGATCATGAGCGAATCTATTTTGCAAATCAAGCGCATGCCGGTGGTATCCTTGAAGCAATAGAATATTATGATTTTTTAAATACATGCAAAGTGCCGGAGGAGAATCAATGATAGACCGACTACTTATTTGTACTGACCTTGACCGGACATTACTACCCAATGGCTCTCAACCAGAATCTAAAAATGCGCGATCATTCTTTAAAAATTTAGTCGCCCGCCCTGAAATTACACTTGCTTATGTAAGTGGACGACACCGTAGTTTGGTAGAGCAGGCAATTTTAGAATACCAACTCCCCTTACCTGATTTTGTTGTGGGAGATGTAGGAACAACAATTTATCAAGTAGGCTTAGAACAAAAATGGGAGTTACAAACTAGTTGGGAGCTTGAGATTGCTAAAGACTGGGGAGGGAAAAACCATGCAGATCTGATGTCGTTATTGGCTGATTTTCAACAATTACGACTTCAAGAACCTACAAAACAAAATAATTATAAGCTTAGTTATTATACTTCGCTGAAAATAGAACAAAAACAAATGCTTGAGGAGATTAACGAGCAATTATTAGACGCAGGAATTCGGGCTAGTCTGGTGTGGAGCATTGATGAAGAAGCCGAGGTTGGTTTATTGGATGTGTTACCTGAACGTGCAACTAAATTCCATGCCGTTGAGGCTTTAATGAAACAAGGTGGTTTTGAGCTTGATAATACTGTTTTTAGTGGTGATAGCGGAAATGATATTGAAGTATTAACCAGTGCTATTCCTGGTGTTTTAGTGGCTAATAGTCAACCAGAGATTCAAACCCTTGCTCGAAAATTAGCCCATATAAATAATCAAGATAACCAACTTTATCTTGCTCAAGGTGGTTTTATGGGGATGAATGGTCATTATGCAGGTGGCATATTGGAAGGCATTGCGCATTATTATCCACAAATAACTAACTGGATCGAGTTAGATCAAATAAAGGACGATCATTTATGAGCCAAGGTGAATTATGTATTTTTGGTGAAGTTTTATTTGATCACTTTCCAGATGGAACAAGTGTATTGGGTGGCGCTCCATTTAATGTGGCCTGGCACTTACAGGCTTTTGGACAGTCGCCTCATTTTATCAGTCGAGTGGGAAATGATAATGAAGGACAACAGATAAAAGAGTCAATGACAACATGGGGAATGCGTACTGATACTTTACAAATTGACTCTACCCTTTCTACCGGCCAAGTTAGCATCAATATTAATGATGGTGAACCCTCGTATGATATTGTTAATCCCTGTGCTTATGATGCGATTGAAATAGAAAATATAAATCTCAATTGTCAGCTGTTTTATCATGGAAGTCTGGCATTAAGAGCTCCAACATCACAACAAACAGCGCAACGCATCATGGTAAATAGTCCGCCTAAGATTATTTTTGTAGATGTAAATTTACGTTCACCATGGTGGAAAAAAGAACACGTATTGAACATGGTATCTGATGCAGACTGGGTTAAGCTTAATAGCGATGAGTTAAAACTACTTTATTCTTCGTCAGATGGTGCTGCTTTTCTTGCCGATTATAAACTGAAAGGTTTAGTGTTAACCCATGGAGCAGATGGAGCAGAAGTTATAACTTCTGATGGTAAAAAAGTTAAGGTACAACCGTTTAAAAACATTCCAATAGTCGATACAGTAGGCGCAGGAGATGCTTTTGCATCAGTTATGATTTTGGGGTTATCTATGGGATGGCCACTCGATATCACAGCGAATAGAGCTCAAGATTTTGCATCCAAACTAGTTGGCCATCGAGGTGCAACAGTGAATGATCTTTCCTTTTATCGTTCTTTTATTACTAATTGGGAACTGGACTAAGGAAAGATTAGATCTATCCTAATAGTGATATCTGTCAGATATCACTTAGCAAACCCTTGATGACTCTTTTATAAACTAAATTACTTTATGTACGAACAAATTGCGCATTCATTACTGAATAAAATCCTTGATGAACTAAAACCAGAAATACGAAAACGTGATCTACGTCATTTTTATACCCGGTTGGGTGCCAATTTTTATGCTATTCATTCTTTGTTTCATCATTTATATGGTAAACGGAATGATTTTGAACGGCAAATGGTTCGACTCGTAGAGGTAATGGCATCTCAATATATACAACGTGATAAGCCACTTAAAAAGAAAGACAGTAAGCGAGAATATGATCATAACTGGTTTCTAAGTCAAAAATGGGTGGGAATCGCGTTATACACAGATGGTTTTTCACGAAACCTTCAAGGATTGAAAGATCAAATTAACTATTTAGAAGAATTGGGTATTAATATGATCCATGTGATGCCAATTCTAGAATGCCCCAAAGGTGCTAGTGATGGTGGCTATGCGGTTAGTAATTTTCGTGATGTGGATGAACGTATTGGAAACTTATCGGATCTTCGCGCGTTAGCAAAAGAATTGCGCCAACGAGATATTTTATTAACACTGGATGTAGTCGTAAACCATACCTCAGATGAACATGAATGGGCTAAAAGAGCACGTGATGGAGAGACAGGTTATCAAGATTACTATTTTATTTATGATGATAGAAGTACTCCAGATATGTTTGAGAAAAGCATGCCAGAGGTATTTCCTGAAACCTCACCAGGAAATTTTACTTTAGATAAATCCATGAATAAGTGGGTAATGACCGTATTCAACGATTACCAATGGGATCTGAACTACAATAATCCTGCTGTATTTATAGAAATGCTAGACATCATTTTATTCTGGGCAAATCAAGGCGCTGATATTATCCGTTTGGATGCTGTCGCCTTTCTCTGGAAAAAAATTGGAACTACTTGTCAAAATGAACGAGAAGCCCATTTAATCTTACAGTTAATGAAAGACTGTTGCCAAGTCACTGCACCAGGATTACTATTTATTGCAGAGGCTATTGTTGCTCCTGTAGAGATTATTAAGTATTTTGGTGAAGATGCCGTTATCGCAAAGGAATGCGAAATAGCGTACAACGCAACATTTATGGCTTTACTTTGGGATGCTGTTGCGACCAAAAATACTAAGTTACTAAACCAGGGAGTCCGTAGTTTACCAGAAAAATTAGAGCGTTCCACATGGCTAAACTATATTCGCTGTCACGATGATATTGGTCTCGGGTTTGATGATAATGACATAGCTCATGTAGGTTATGATCCAAAAGCTCATCGACATTTTTTACTTGATTATTTTACGGGACGCTTTAAAGACTCACCTGCTAAAGGACAGCCTTTTGGACACAATGAAAAAACAGGTGATGGTCGCATATCGGGTGCATTAGCATCCTTAGCTGGACTTGAAACAGCACTAGAAAATGACGACCTAGTCGCTATCCAACAAAGTATTGATCTGATACTACTACTTCATGGCATGATCACCTCATTTGGAGGCATTCCGTTACTTTATTATGGTGATGAGATTGGCACACATAATGATTATGCTTACCTGAAAGATGCAAGTAAAGCACATGACAACCGCTGGATTCATCGCCCACGAATCAATTGGAAAAGAGCTGAGCTACGTCACCAAAAAGGCTGTCCTGAAGAAAAAATATTTAATGGTTTAAAAAAGATGATAGCTATACGTAAGACTATCCCTGCATTTGCCGACTACAATAATCGCGAATTAATAGAAACAGATAATCCACATCTATTTATTTATCTACGTAACAATCCCTTTCAGCTCAAAGATAACGTTTTGGTCGTGGGTAATTTTAGTCCTTTACCACAATACTTTCCTCTTTATACTTTAGACAATAGAAATTTTAAATATGAGTATTTACAAGACCTTTATTCTGGTCAAACAGTGACAGTACATCAAGATAAAATTGTCATACCACCTTATTGCTTTTATTGGCTAACAGAGAGCCATATCAGACAGTAAATTAACTATTGCACTCCGAGTAACATAGAAAAACACTTGCTAATACTGATTATTATCAAAGAATCTACTAGCTCGCATTATCTAAAATTCAGTTAAAACAGTTCCTATACTAAAAATATTTTAAAAGTTATCTGAAGCTTATAAATAACAAGAGTTTATTCAAATTTAAACCTATAACCCATCTACTTTCTTATTGACAAAAAATGCGTCAATAAGAAAGTTCTGTTAATTTTATTGTTCTATTAACGCTTTATTTTAGAATTAATTCCCAACTTCCACTATCATTAAAAGCTGACCAAGTATAAGTTCCACTAATCGTTTTATTATCGTTAGATAGTGTTCCATCAAAACTAATTTGAGAGTCACCAACTTCACTAATCGTAGCGGTAAGTGCCACTTTATTACCAACCAACTTTCCTACAACAGCACCTTGGCCTTCTAGGTCAGGGTTTTTTATTTTAACACTTCCTGTAATATTGTCCCCATTTTGAGTCAAAGTGCCATCTAATACAGTGTTTAAACGTGGACTAATATTACTTTTTGTTGAACCAGCATAACTACCGGTCAAGTTTATAGAAGAATTTGTTCTAGGTTCTCTTTTTATCTCTAAGATCTCCCAGGTATTATCAGCACGAAGCAATAATTCAGCGTTTATATAAGCCACATTATTATCTTCAGTAACCTTTGAAAGGGTAACAATTCGTGTTGATAAATTAAAGTCGGGGTCATTTACTTCTTGATTTGCAGAGTTATTCGTTGGGTTTTCTTTTTCTGCCTTCAAAACTTCCCATGTAAAATTATGTCTCAATAATAACTCAACATTTTTATATGCTATACCCTTATCCACAGTAACTCTGGGGAAAAAAGCAATTCGTGAAGATGAATCAAAATTAGGCGTTTCAGCAAAAACACCTGTCGATATAAAAAATAACAATGATAATACAATTTTTTTCATAAAGCTCTCCTATTAAATTGTGTGAAATTCTACACTAACACGGTAATACCACAAAGTATTGATTGCAAAAAAATTAAGGTTTTTACACTTATGACTTAAATTTAAATCCATTTAGTAACATTAAAATATGTTTATTAAATTTCAAAAATATTTTTAAATATTTGATAAACATAGTTATTACTATTAACCAATAGAATATCATTATACGAATTGCCTACTAACAGCATTAATCATTCCAATAATCTTGCATAATTAAATACTAAACGACTACTCTCTTTAACTAGAACTCATTTTTTAAGTAAGATGAATACTACAGATATTTAGCACGGCCAGCCAGTAATTAACTCTCCCTTTTTTTCATTTATTTGCTTTAGATTCACAATGCTCTATCAATGATAAATCATGCAATTCAATCTATAGAGCTCCTCTATTAATTGTGAATGATAAAATTGAGAACTAAAATATTCAAGATCAAGGGGTTGTCACACATAATAGCAGGCTATTGCAAAGGGTTTCAACGCAGAGATTGGATATTCTGGATTCAATTTTTCAATCATCAATTAGAAGAGGTACCCTATAATGAAAATGCCTGGCCTTTATGGCGATATACTGTTTACTATTACTAATTCACTTTGGCATAAAAAACAATGAAAACTGGCGCGCCATCTTCGCTACATAAGTACCCAAGTAAAATTAATT
>JAGLDH010000194.1 GCA_023145835.1 Methylococcales bacterium | reverse complement strand
TTTTTGCTGAGGCAAAAAAACCGCCACTTATTACGTCAGCTGATGCGGGCGTTATGCGCTTTGACCTTTTGCTGTTCTAGCTTGTAATTATTTTGAACTAATTTCATTAGGAGAATTAAAAAATTAATCTTTGCCTAGATATTTAACCAGAGCCATGGTGATCCTTTCTAAAATCGGTAAATATAACGGTAAATATTTCAATAAATTTTTAAAATACCTTATAATTAAAGTCTCCTAGTGATTTTGGAACTGGTAATGATAACTATAATACCATTTGTATCTGCGCATAAACTTGGTGAATACCAAGATAAACTAGTCGAACTATATATGGCTGATGCAGCCCTTAATCAGACAATCCCTGATTCCATTCGAGGATCTACTGAATGGCTTCTTAGACAAGTTAACTGTTTCTATAGCAACCGCATTGAAGGTAATCCTACGCACCCTAAAGATTTGTTAAAAACTCAGGATAGAAACGATAAAGGTAATAAAGAAGAGGTCACTGACGACCTTATGGAGCTTCTAGCTCATCTTGAAGCACAAATCAAAGCTAAAGAGGCTACTACAACTCTAAAGGATGTGAGCCAACAAGATTTCATTAGAGGGCTTCATAAGTCTTTTTACGATGGACTGCCGGAGTCATTTCTTATCGTTAAGGACAAGGATGGACGAGAAGTTCTTGATGATGAAAATAAATATTTGCTTGTTAGACCTGGAGAATACCGAGATCATTCCGTTCAAGTAGGCACTCATTTACCCCCGAAGAGTGAGGAGCTTATCGCATATATGGGGTGGTTAGAAAAATCATTCAACCTTGAAAAAATCCATGGAACTAATCGTGTAATTGCAGCGGCTGCACTCCATCATCGACTAGCGTGGATTCACCCATTTCAAGATGGTAACGGAAGGGTTCTACGACTCCTTACAGATTGTTATATGCGTTGTTCAGGGTTTGGTGGTTATGGGTTATGGTCGATTACTCGAGGCTTTGGTCGAGATACAACTGCTTATTATACGGCATTAGCTGAGGCAGATAAGCCACGACAGGGGCAAACTGATGGTCGAGGAGTTTTGTCAGACACTGGACTCATCTACTTTACAAAATACTTTATCGATACCGCACTTGATCAGGTTAAGTATTTTTCAGAACTTCTAGAGCCTCGAAAACTAGGAATTCGAATTGATTATTATTTTGAAATGCGGGCCAAGGGAGGTCTGCCGAATTTTTCAGGTGAAAATTTACCTCTGTTAAAAATTACCTCAAGGGATGTATATCGGTTATTGTTGGAAAAGGGGGTTATGAGTAGAAGTGCAATAATTCAACACTTGGACAAAGGTGAACAAACTTTACGACCAATTTTAAAACAGATGGAAAACGAAGGGTTGATTAGTGCAAAACCAAAACGAAATGTTGAACTGAAGTTGTCTACTACAGCAATTGAATTTTTGTTTCCTCAGCTTTGGTAGCTTCATACGCTGTATGAATTTTATTTTGTGTAAAAAAAGCATAACAAGTGACTATGGTGTCA
>JAGLDH010000193.1 GCA_023145835.1 Methylococcales bacterium | reverse complement strand
CGTTTTAGCAAGCTATAAATAATTGGACTTAATCAGAGGTTCCTTAAACACTAACAATATCCTTAAGCCTTTTCTCGACGCCAACTAGTTGACCCTCCTGCAATATCTTCAAGAACAATACCTTTTTCCTTCAGCTGATCTCTAATCTCATCAGCTTTCACCCAATCTTTATTATTCTTTGCCTCAACCCTATTTTGAATTTTTTGATTAATATCATCCTCAGAAAGACCATCGCTTGCCTCCCCTCCTTTTAAAAAGACTTCTGGATCTTCTTGAAGGAGACCTAAAGTACTAGCTAATTCTTTTAAAGTTGCTGCTAGTTGCCCAGCTTTCTCTTTATCAGATTTTATTGAGTTAAGCTCCCTAGCTAAATCAAATAAAACAGAAAATGCAATAGGGGTATTAAAATCATCATCCATTGCTTCTTTAAAACGCAATTTATAGTCTATATCACAAGAAACAGAGGGTATTTCCACTCCTCTTAAAGCAGTATAAAGACGTGTTAATGCGACACCAGCATCACCTAATTGTTCATCCGAATAATTTAATGGACTACGATATTGACTGGATAAAACAAAGAAACGAATAACTTCTGGGCGATACTTTTTTAATACTTCTCTCACTGTAAAAAAGTTACCTAAGGATTTAGACATTTTTTCTTCATCAATCCGGACAAACCCATTATGCATCCATAAATTAACAAATGTTTCACCTGTCGCACCTTCTGACTGGGCTATTTCATTTTCATGATGAGGAAACTGTAAATCCATCCCCCCACCATGAATATCAAAATGATTCCCCAAGCAACATGTAGACATAGCTGAACACTCAATATGCCAACCGGGTCTCCCCTGCCCCCAAGGAGAATTCCATGAAGGTTCGTCGGGTTTTGCCATTTTCCACAACACAAAATCCATTGGATCTTTTTTAGCTTTATCTACATCAACCCGTTCACCTGCTTGCAAATCCTCTAGTTTTTTACCTGATAATTTTCCGTAACCATCAAATTTACTAACAGAATAAAATACATCACCATTTGTTCCAACATAAGCTAGGCTTTTGGTAATTAAGACTTCAATCATTGATATGATGTTATCCATTGATTGTGTTGCTTTAGGCTCAATATCGGGTGGCAAAACAGATAATGCACGTTCATCCTCATGCATCGCATCAATAAAACGCTCAGTTAATGCCAGAAAGTCTTCTCCATTTTCATTGGCACGTTGAATAATTTTGTCATCAATGTCGGTCACATTTCTAACATAGGTTAAGTCATAACCAGAATATCTAAAATATCGTGCTACAGTATCAAATATCACCATGACCCGTGCATGTCCAATATGGCAATAATCATAAACTGTCATACCACAGACATAAAGTCCCACCTTACCTTCTACTCTCGGTTTAAATACTTCTTTTTTTCGGGTTAAGGTATTATATATTTTAAGCATTTTTAGTTTATTTTATGTCAAATGTAAAAAAATCGTATGTAACTCTTCAATTTACCAAGATCAAGGCTTCTCTTTCAAGAAAAAAAAGCATAAAATTCGTCTTTTATAATTATTTAATGGAAAACTATGCGTAATTTTTTTCTTATATTAATCCTTTCTTTAACCACAACCACTTCATTTGCAACGGAAAAAAAAATGTCAGAAACACAAACAAAAGTAAAATTAAGCACAACGTTAGGTGATATTGTCATTCAACTAAATGCTGAAAAAGCTCCCATATCAGCAAAAAACTTTTTAACATATGTTAAAGAAGGTTTTTATGATGGAACTATTTTTCACCGTGTTATTCCTGGATTTATGGCTCAAGGTGGTGGTTTTGATACTGATTTCAAACAAAAAGAAGTTCATGACCCCATTAAAAATGAAGCCGATAATGGTTTAAAAAATCTTCGTGGTACTTTAGCCATGGCTCGTACTTCAGTTCCTGATTCTGCAACAGCTCAGTTTTTTATCAATTACAAAGATACTTCATTTCTTGATTACACAAGTCCAACATCTCAGGGTTGGGGCTACGCTGTTTTTGGTGAAGTAATTGAAGGGATGGACATTGTTGATGCAATGGCTAAAAAAGCAACTGGAAACCATGGCGGTCATCAAGATGTACCTAAAGAAAACATAATTATTAATAAAGCTGAAATTATTAAATAATCATCTTCAGGGGGTGATCCTTTCCGATTACCCCTCCTTCGCTCCCATATCAAAGCCAAATTAATCTTTATCTAAGCAATTATTTAGTTTTTAATACCGACCCCTTTATGCAATAAAAAAAGGCTCAATATCGTTAAAAACAAAACAAATCCTCCAGCCATTGCAAAAGCGATCCAAATATCTATATCTGTTACGCCTATAATTCCGTATCTGAATGCATTAATCATATATAAAATAGGGTTAGCTAATGAGATAGTTTGCCACACATCAGGCAACATGGAAACAGAATAAAAAACGCCGCCTAAATAACTTAACGGCGTTAATATAAAATTAGGAATGATAGAAATAGCATCGAAACTATCGGCAAATACTGCATTTATAAACCCAGCCAAAGCAAATAAAGTTGCTGTCATAATTGCGATTGCTACTGCAATACCTGCATTATTAACTGTAATATCAGTAAATAAAAATGAAATACCACTTACAACTACCCCAACTAACAGTCCACGAGCCACTCCACCACAAACATAGCCCAATAAAATAACCCAATTAGAAACAGGTGAAACTAACAATTCTTCGATATGCCGCTGAAATTTTGTGGAATAAAAAGATGATACGACATTAGAGTATGAATGACTAATCACTGACATTAAGATTATCCCTGGTACAATATAATCCATATAGCTAACACCATTTATATTCCCTACTCTCTCTCCAATCAATCGACCAAAAATCATAAAATACAATGATGTTGTGATTGCAGGGGGCAATAAAGTTTGAGGCCATATCCGTGTAAAACGACGTATTTCTTTACCAACTATCGTGCGAAATGCAATAAAATTATTCATTTACCAAATCCATAAACAACTGCTCCAATCGGTTAGACTTATTTTTTAGACTTAATACTTCAATATTTTTTTCTGTAAGCTGTTGAAATAAAGGGTTAAGGCTTTTCCCTGTTGGAACAGACACATTTAATAACTGATTATCGACCAATTCAAATTCATACCCTTCTATCTCAGGGACAACTAAAATTGGCTTAGCTAAATCGAGTACAAAACTATCTTTTTTCACTTTAGTTAATAACTCTGCCATACCCGACTTCTCTACAATTAATCCATCATTAATAATGGCAATATTTCTACATAAGCTTTCTGCTTCTTCCAAATAATGCGTCGTTAAAATAATAGTCGTACCCTGATTATTGATCTGTTCCATCATTTCCCACATGGAACGACGAATTTCTATGTCCACACCCGCTGTCGGTTCATCTAATATTAATAATCGTGGAGAGTGAACTAAAGCTCTTGCAATCATCACTCGTCGTTTCATTCCCCCGGATAATCGCCTAGATACAGTGTTTCGTTTATCCCAAAGTGACATTTGCTTTAAACACTTCTCAGTATTTTTCAATGCTTTTTTTCTAGGAATACCATAATAACCCGCTTGATTTAAAACTATATTTTTAACTGTTTCAAATTGGTTAAAATTAATTTCTTGTGGAACAAGACCTATGCAACTTTTTGCTTTGGCATTTTGTTTTTTTAAATCATATTCAAAAATACTGATTGAACCACTGGTTTTATTAACTAAAGAGCTAATAATTCCAATAGCTGTTGATTTTCCAGCACCATTGGGGCCCAGTAATGCAAAAAAATCACCCTGTTCAACATCAAGGTCAATTCCTTTTAAAGCAACAAAGCCATTACTGTAAGTTTTTTTAAGATTTTTAATCAATACTGCATTCATAACAACTAATACTTAACGAAAAGAAAGAAATAAGTTAAATTATACCTTTTGCACCTTATTCAAAATAAGCTAGAATTTAGCTTTCTTTTGAAAAACCCAGTGATTTTATCAGAATATCTGATCCTCGTTGGCTCAAAAATAGGATAAAAACCGTGACAGATAAAATACCCACCAGTGTTGCAGCAGTAGACTTGGGATCAAACAGTTTTCATATGATCGTTTGTAAAGTAGAAAAAGGTCAGCTAAGAACTATTGATCGCCTTAAAGAGATGGTACGTCTTGCATCAGGACTGGACAGTCAAAGAAACCTTGATAATAAAACACAACAAAGAGCACTTGACTGTCTTGAACGTTTTGGTCAGCGAATCCGCAATTTCCCCGCTGGGACGGTTAGAATTGTTGGAACAAATACACTACGTACTGCAAAAAATTCTCAACAATTTATCTTAAAAGCCGAAAAAGCATTAGGTCACCCTATTGAAATTATAGCGGGTATCGAAGAAGCAAGACTTATTTACCAAGGTGTAGCTAATAGTTTAGGAAGTAATGCTAACTCACGTTTTGTGATGGATATTGGTGGAGGAAGTACTGAATATATTATTGGCACAAACGATACTGCATCTGTAAAAGAAAGCCTTAATATGGGCTGTGTCACTGTTAGCAACCTATTTTTTAAAGGTGGGGTCATTAGTAAAAAATCTTTTAAAAAAGCAACTATTTATGCCCAACAAAAACTAATTTCTCATCAACGAAAATTCTCTAGAAAAAACTGGGATGAGGCTATCGGAGCTTCGGGTAGCTTACGCTCTATCCATAAAGTATTAATTGCTACAAAATGGAGCAATAATGGCATCACTCTAAAAGGTTTAGAAAAACTAGTCGAACACATTACTAAGTGCAAACATGTTGATGATTTAAATTTACCCGAGCTTAGCGAAGAACGCTTACCGGTTTTTGTAGGCGGTGTTGCTATTATTTATGCCACTTTTCAAAAATTAGATATTGAACAAATGACGGTTTCTGATGGTGCGCTTCGTGAAGGCTTAGTTCATGATTTATTAAATAGAATTTATAATCATGATATTCGATCTAAAACAGTTGAAACTGTTGCTAAACATTACAATACTGATATAGATCATGCATCCCGTATAAAACAAACGATCAATTATATTCTTAATCAGTTAGATAGTAAGAACTGTACCGAAAACAGTAAAATTGTGACTCAGTTTCTCCATTGGGCTGTTAGCTTACATGGTATTGGTTTAAATATTGCTCACAATCAATATCATAAACACAGTGCATATATTATTGAAAATGGTGATTTTTCTGGCTTTTCACGACAAGACCAGATACTCTTATCAACAATTGTTCATACACACCGTAAAAAATTTTCTAAATCTCGTTTTAAAAAGCTTCCCGTTCCTTGGAATAAGGATGCTCAATATCTAACAATTATCTTACGTTTAGCTATTCTTCTTCATAGAAACAGACATATGATTGAAAGACCTTCATTTGAAATCACTATCCACCCTTCAACAATTGAACTACACTTTGCTAATAACTGGTTAGAAAATGCTCCTCTAACCTATGCAGACCTCGAAACTGAAGCAGAATACTTGAGTTCTGCCGACTATAAATTAAATTTTACATAATTTTATGAAATAAGAAGGGAATGAAACCTCGAATAAAAACCAGTTTATTTTCCTTCTTTACTCCCTTACGCCTTTTATTTTTTTTCTTAGTAGTTCCTGTTTTAATTTTAACTCTTGTTCTATTATTCACAATAGAAAATACGCCAATAACTCGAGACAATATACAGCTAACCCATAAAGATATTCAAAATGTTTTAAAAACTATTAATAAGTCATCATTAAAAGAACAAAAAACGCTAAAACTTAGTGAAAAAAATTTAAATATCGCATTAAGTTATCTATTAAATCATTATCTCCACAGCACATCTAAAATAACTGTTGAGCAAAAACAATTAGACTTTAAAATCGCCCTGCTGTTAAGTAATAATTATTTTAGGAAATATCTTAATTTTAACTTCAAACTAACAAAACAAGATGGCTATCCAATTATCAACCAACTTAAAATTGGAAAAATAGGGATAGCAGATAAATTTGCGGGACAAATTCTTGAAAAAATTATTAAACACACGCCTTTAAAAGAATATTACATTCTTGCTGCACAACATACAAAAGATATCAATATTAGTCGTGATCGTTTTTTAACAGTCAGTTACATCCCTCCTTCAGATATTGATTTAAAAAATAAATTGAGCCTCAACAATAGAAACTTCCAATCTATTCTTTTATATCAACACCAGATTACTATTATTATTGCCCAACACAATCCAAAATGGCGGTTATCTCTTGCTGAATTGTTTCAACCTTTATTTAAGCAAGCATATCAACGATCAACACCTGAAACAGCCACATCAGAAAATCGAGCCGTTCTTATTGCCATCAGTACCTATGTCAACAAAAGTGAAATTCAAACATATATTCCTTTTGATATAAGCCCTTCTACACAAAAACAATACCCTGCTTCTTTATACAAAAGACCTGATATGGCAAAACATTTTATGGCTTCTGCTGTATTAGCTGCAACGGGAGCCGAAACATTAGCCACAATGTTAGGACAACATAAAGAGTTGGATGATGCTAAACATGGTAGTGGGTTTAGCTTTATTGACCTTGCAGGCGATAGGGCTGGACTTAAATTTGGAAAAATGGCGGTTACATCTCCAGCAAAAGCAAGAAAGCTACAATACATCATTTCAAATATAAAAGATTACAAATCATTTATGCCTGAAGTTAGAGACTTACCAGAAAATATGAATGATATAGAGTTTAAGAATAATTTTGAATCAATTTCTAGTGAAAAATACCAAGATATGCTATCAAAAATTGATAAACGCATCTCAAGTTTATTTATCTATCAATAATTATTTTTTATCTAACAGTCTCTATTAGCAATAACTAAAAATTGAATATTTTTTTTCGTTAAAACTAATATTAAAATAATAATGAACTTGAAAAAAACAAAAATGTCATTATTAATTGTAAAACCCCACTAAAGTAAAAAAAAGCTAATGATGAGGTTGATTTTTTATTTCCCTAAATTTCATGAAGTTAAATAATCTAATAAATACAACTTTTAAAAAGACAGTATCCATATAAAACCAACACTATCAAATGTAAAACTGAACATTTTAGCTAAATATATTTGTCGTATAAACATACTAATTTTAACTTTTTAGGAGGCTGTACATGACTATACCCCACACCCCAACAT
The DNA here is from genome assembly GCA_023145835.1 of Methylococcales bacterium. Lineage (GTDB taxonomy): Bacteria > Pseudomonadota > Gammaproteobacteria > Methylococcales > Methylomonadaceae > QPIN01. The sequence continues at coordinate 23,822 of JAGLDH010000193.1, read as the reverse complement.
CGACTGCCATAACGTCAACAATATCTCCTAATGTCAATAATATTACAGCTGATGACCTTTGTATCAGACAGTTAAAGCAATTATGGTTTTGCCGAAGTTTACTTTTTTGTAATGGAGCTAAACGACTTGCTAAAGAAAGGTTTCACCAAGATGAGATACCAGATTTACTAGAATTAGAAGAAGAAAAACTTGAAGATAAAAAGCCTTCCGTTCTTTACAAAACAATAAAAAAACAATCACAGAAATTAATTGAAACTCATATTCTTCGTCAAGGGTCATTATTTTCAAACCTAGAACAAATCAATCATCACTTTGGTTTAAGCAATATAGAAACTGATATCATTCTTTTTGCAACCCTTATTGAATTAGATAGTGCCTATGGTAATTGCTATGATTTATATGGGTCTCTCAGCAATAGAAATTTCTATCCTTTTTTAGCTAATATTCTAAATGTATCCACCAAACAAATAACTGAAGTATTAAATAAAGATAGTTTATTGCATAAATCTGGTTTATTAAAACTACACACTTCAAGCCGTGAAGTAGATCAAAAATTTGATTTATTAAAAAGTTTTTGTAACGCCTTAGACACTCCTCAGCAAACTATTGAGTCTTTATTTTCTGACTTTATTATGCCAGCTCCTGCTGCTGAATTAACAGCCTTGCATTACAATCATATTAAAAAAGACTATTCTCGTTTATCTAAATACCTTGCCGTTGTTTGTAATGAAAAAATAAAAGGTGCCAATATCCTAATCTATGGTCCACCAGGCACAGGAAAAACACAATGGGTTCGAACACTGGTCAACGAACTTAATATTAAACTATATGAAATTAGTGTAGAAGATGCGGAAGGTGATGTTTTATCAGGCAAAGAGAGAGTAACCGCATGTCAACTAGCACAGAAACTGCTAGAAAAAGGAAATAACCAGGCTCTTTTATTTGATGAAATTGAAGATTTATTTCAGACCGATATGTTTGCCCAAATAGTTGGCAGTTCTCACCGAAACACTCAAACAAATAAAGGCTGGATTAACCAATTATTAGAAAATAATGCTGTCCCGACTTTTTGGTTATCTAATGATATTAGTAGTATGAATGATTCTTTTTTACGTCGTTTTGATTTGGTTTTTGAATTACCCATTCCTCCACATTCTGTTAGAAAAAAAATGTTACTTCAATCTCTCGATAATACAGCTGTGAGTGAGAAATGGATTGAACGAATGTCTCATCTGGAACATCTCCCTCCTGCTATTATCGATCGTGCTACTCGAGTTAATAAAATTATTGGTGAATCTACCCTTCATTCAAATGAAAAAAACCTTGAGCAAATCATTGGTAACACTCTAAAAGCAATGGGGCATAAACACAGAGCTATTAACCCCATCTCATCAAATTTTTACGATCCAAATTTAATTAACACTAAAGCACCATTAGAAAAAATATCACAGGGACTCAACTCATCACGCAACGGTAGACTTTGTTTTTTTGGTCCTCCAGGTACTGGTAAAAGTGCCTATGCAAAATATCTCGCTAATTATTTGGAAATTCCCCTTATTGCTAAACGTGCGTCCGATATTATTGATTGCTATCTTGGTAATACAGAAAAAAATATAGCCAATATGTTTGAACAAGCAACAAAAGAAAAAGGATTACTATTGCTTGATGAAGCAGATAGTTTTTTACGCGAAAGAAAAAACAACCAACACAGTTGGGAAACAACCCAAGTCAATGAACTGTTAGTTCAAATGGAAAATTTTAAAGGTATTTTTATTTGCTCTACCAATTTGATGGATAATTTAGATACTGCTGCATTAAGACGGTTTGATTTTAAACTCGAATTTACTTATTTAAAAACAGAACAAGCTTGGCTTTTATTAAAAGGTTTCTTAAATAAAGCGGTGACTAATCTACCTTCTAAGAAAAAAATTGAACTTAAAAAACAATTAGCTTCGATACAACACCTTACCCCGGGTGATTTTGCAACCATTCAACGAAAACTAACACTCCTGGATGAACTTGATAACGCAAATTTATTTATTAAAGAACTGAAACAAGAGGTCAATTTTAAAAATGAAAGCTCAGAACGAGCAATTGGGTTTTCAGCTGATTTTTAAACGAAGAAAATCAGTCCTGCAAATATTATAAGTATATAGAGTGGAATAAATTCCACTCTACTCCCAAACGATAATTACCAACTTAACCCAAAAGTCATAAAGAAAGCTAATAAAGATAACATAGTAATATTCTGAAAAATTTCATCCCAGTCGAAACCTTTTTTTTCATTCATTACCTCTTTAATTGTATTGTGGATTTGGTCTTTCATATGAATAGATGTCATCATAATCATTTCCTCTTTTTTTGGTTATTTATAACTTCTCATTTGTCCAACTAATACGCCTTGAATTTCAATCTGTTGTGGCTGAAAATGCATAGCTTTCATATTTTTATTAGCGGGGATTAGAACTGTTTCATGTGGATATTGTTCTATGTGTTTCAAAGTTGCATCCATTTTATCAACTAAGGCAACAACTATTTCACCATTTTTTGCATAACTACGCTGTTCAATAATGACCCAATCTCCATTAAAAATACCCTCATCTATCATCGAGTCCCCTTTCACTTGTAATATATAACAGGAACCTTCTGTTTTAATTTCATTAGGAATATGCATATAACTTTTGTTCTCTAAGGCTTCAATTGGAGAACCAGCAGCAATTGTTCCCACAAAAGGAGTACCGTAACCTTCATCAACTTGTTTTGCTAATTCACTCGTTGAATTAGTTGAAAGAGATAAAGATGTTAACCGGACACCTCGCTGTTTACGATTAGGAGCTTCAACTAGTCCTGCATTAATAAGTCCTTGAATATGTTTATGTAAAGATCCCCTAGATTTAAGCCCTATCGCAACACATAATTCATTTAGCGTGGGTGCCTGAATAAAATTATCTTTATTTGTAATTAAAAAATTTAATATTTCTTGCTGCTTTCTTGTTAAATTATAATTATTCTGCAAAACGTTCTCCATTTGTTTCCTACATACTACAACAAGAACAAAAGGAGAACAAGTTATTTTAACTAGCTTACTGGAATTAGTGTCAACCAAGATTACAAAGTGCTTGATAAGAAAAGCTAATTCAATCTACTAAAAAATCAGTATCGTCTGTTGTATAATATCCATCTCAACATACCTTTTATTATATGCAAAAACTCTGGTACACAGTCAGATGAAGCAAAGACTAAGTATCAGTCCTTCTCTTAACTAAATAAATAATCTAATTGGACTATTTTTCTCAGTCTTTTTCAGTTGCACTAGACCTTATTTTTAGATTTGACCCTACCGTTTGGCGTGTTGTTTGGGTTTCATTAGAAATTTCGATTGTCGCTGTTATGATTTCATCCACACTTGTCATTCCTCTAGGCACATTAATCGCACTTAACAACTTTCCAGGAAAGCAATTCTTACAACAACTTTTAAATACTCTCATGGCTGTTCCAACGGTAGTCATTGGTTTATTACTTTATGGATTATTAAGCCGTCAAGGTGTTCTAGGTAACTTAGGCTTGTTATATACTCAGTGGGCTATTATCGCTGGAGAGTGTTTATTAATTTCCCCTATTATTCTAAATCTAACCGTAGTAGCCATTCATTCATCTGACAAAAGATTAGTCCCTACTCTACTATCCTTAGGGGCAAACCGATGGCAGTTAATGCTAATAGTTTTAAGTGAAACTCGCTTTGCTGTAATGACAGCATTAGTCACTGGTTTTGGTCGAGCAATTGGTGAAATGGGAATAGCCATGATGCTAGGTGGAAATATAGAAAATCATACAAGGACAATGACCACAGCCATTGCATTAGAAACAAGTAAAGGAGAGTTTGAATTTGGTCTTGCACTTGGGTTATTACTGCTATCTATTGCGTTTTTAGTAAACATGGGCTTACAACAATTACAACGGGATACAGAATGACAGCCTTGTATCACCTTAATCATATCCAGTTTACGTATACAAAAAAAACAGTTTTAGATATAGAAAAACTTGAAATAAAAGCCAATACAATCACAGCTTTGTTGGGTAACAATGGTGCAGGAAAAAGTACTCTACTAAAAATATTAGCTTTTTTAGAAAGTCCATCTCAAGGACAAATTACATATAAAAATGAAATCTCAACTGTAGCCTCACTATTATCATTACGAAAACAAATAGTCTTAGTAGCTCAAAAACCTTACCTTCTAAGAGGAACAGTTCTTGATAATGTATTACTAGGACTTAAGTTTAGATCTATCTCAACAAAATTGGCAATAAAACAGGCGACTGAAGCATTGGAACTAGTTGGACTGTCAACTTTTTTAGACAGACAAGTTGCTGAGCTATCGGGTGGGGAGGCTCAAAAGGTTGCTTTAGCAAGAGCACTTGCACTCCAACCAAAAGTTTTATTACTCGATGAACCCTTTAGCCATTTAGATCAAAAAAGTATCAAACACCTCAGCAAGCTAATTGCTACATTTTCAAACCATAAAGGACGATCTGTTATTTTTAGTACACATGATCAACTTCATGCTACAACACTTGCCAATAAAACTATTTGCTTACTCTCCGGACAGTGTGTGGAAATGACAGAGATTCAAATACAATAAAATATTTATCTATTCCATATAAAGAATGAGTAAAACAATTGAAACTAAATATCCAATACAAAACTTAAAAAATAATATCGCCTGACTCTACATAAATAATCCAGTTATATTTGCCTGCCAATGTTTACCTTTAAAAAACAATATCATAAAAATCTAATACTCCATAAACACTTGTATTTAAAAATAAATTTATAATCTAAATTTTTTAAACAACTATTACTTTATTTTTTATAGACATCACCGTCTAATTTATATACACTAGATCCAGCTAAAGGAAGTGCTGAACGTTATGTTCTCTAATAGAGGGGGAAGCGGCCTTTTAAAGGTTATATAATAATAAAAAAAAAATTAGTAACTGCTTAGTTTACTTCGCCTATAAGGCATAAACGCATACAAAATAAGAATAACAAACGTTGCGAGCCCGCTTTTTTTTATGCGGGCTTTTTTATGTTTATCTACTTTTGATCCTACTCAATAATTTGGGGATAATTTTTTTCTTATCAATTTATATAACGAGTTGGGTCAACTATTTGAGCATCTTGAAACCCAGTGACTCTCAGCCTACACGCATCACATACACCACAAGCACGTCCTTCTTTATCCGCTGCATAGCAAGAAACCGTTTTTTTATAATCAACTCCCAAACTCATTCCTAGCTTAATAATTTCAGATTTACTTTGCTTTATAAGAGGTGCATGTATTTTAAATTTTGTACCTTCAACACCCGCCTTGGTTGCTAAATTAGCCAGATTTTGAAAAGATTCAATAAATGCAGGTCTACAATCAGGATACCCTGAATAATCCACTGCATTTACCCCAATAAAAATATCATGTAAACCTAGAACCTCAGCCCAACCTAACGAAAAAGATAAAAACACTGTGTTTCTAGCAGGAACATAAGTGACCGGTATCCCCTCTTGTGGGGTCTCTGGTATAGAGATATGATCATCCGTTAGTGCTGAACCACCAATAGCCCCCAACCCAAGATTAATTATTTTATGCGTGACAACTTGATATTGTTGTGCAATTTCTTTTGCAGCATTAAGTTCTGCACCATGTCTTTGACCGTAGTCAAAACTTATTGCGTAACATTCATACCCTTCTTGTTTTGCCAGAGCTAATACAGTAATGGAGTCTAGTCCTCCAGATAAAAGGATTATTGCTTTTTTTTGCATTTTTTATATGTTTTTTACTTGCCTTGAGCATCATCCCAAAGATATTTATGTAGTTGGATTTGAAATCTTACGGGTAAATTATCTTGAATAATATTTTCTGCCAGAATAGTAGGATTCATCTTTCCCATGACAGGAGAAAACAAAATCTGACACAAAGAAGACAATCCATATTCTTCTATAATTGACTTAGACCACTCATAGTCTATTTGATCGGCTATCACAAACTTAACTTGATCTTTTTTTGTTAAAAAACCAATATTTTGATAAATGTTTTTATCTAATTCATCAGAGCTAGGTGTTTTTAAATCCATGACTTTCACCACTCTTTGATCAACTAGAGAAATATCAACTGCCCCACTTGTTTCTAATGAAACATCATAGCCTTTACCAACAAGCATAACCATTAGATCAAGACACTCTGCTTGAGCTAATGGTTCACCGCCCGTTACAGTGACATATTTAGCCTTAAATTGATCTACTTGATCAAGAATATAAGCTAATGACTGTTTCTCTCCACCTGCAAAAGCATAAGCGGTGTCACAATATGAACATCTGAGAGGACAACCTGTTAAACGAATAAAGACAGTAGGAAAACCAACGGTAGCAGACTCACCTTGTAAAGAATAAAAAATCTCGGTAATTCTTAATTTTTTATCCATTAAGACTATTTAGTTTCCATTTGTAATAATTTCTTCCTAGCTAAATGTGCTGCTGTAGAATCAGGGTATCGAGTCGTAATCTGAGATAAGTAATCACGAGCATTGACTTTATTATGTTTCTCTAACTCAATAAACCCGAGTTTTAATAAAGCATCAGGAACTCTTGACCCTCTACCATAACGACTCACAACTTTAGAATATGCCTGTTTAGCTGCTGCTAAATCATTCGTTAGTTTATAAGCTTCACCTAACCAATATTGCGAACTACCTGCAAGTTCACCATCAGGGTACGAAATTAAGAGTCGTTTAAATCCTTCAATAGCTTCGGTATTGTGCCCATTTCTAAGTTTTTCATAAGCTGATTGATACATTTTTTTTTGACTTCCAACATTTTTATTATCAGAAACAATAGAGTTATCAACTGTTGTTACAATCGATTTATTAGTATTTACAACCGGTTTATCAATAACTGTATTAGTAGGCTTTTCAGTAGAAATCATCTCAACCTTATCTACAATACCAACTGGAGGTGGTGTTGGTGTTGCTACAGGTGTTGTTGGTGCTACTGCAGGTATTGGTACTACAACTTTCCCTTCACTTTTACCACTGACTTGACTAATAATTGATTCTGCTGGTTTTTTTTCAACAACATTTATTGGCTTATTCAAATTTTGAGTGTTTTCCAAACCACCCTCTATCCCTTGTATTCTTTTTCTTGTACCTACACTAAGTTCTTGCAAACGATTATCTAAATCAGAATACATATTATTTTGTTTTATATCTAACTGATTAAGTAATTGAGATTGTTCTTCTACTAGTCCTCTAAGTTGTTGAAGTTCTGACTGCATTTGTTCTAATCTACCCAATATTTCATACATAGAGTTATTAGAAATTTTTCCTGATCTTTTCGCTGAGCCATTAGAGTTAATAGAATTATCAATCACTGGCGCTAAACGATCCGATGCAGCATAAACATTAGAGAAAACGCATAACAAAAAAATAAACAACAGTTTCATTTAACGCCCCTGATAATCTACTTCAACTCTTCGGTTTTGCTGCCATGATGCTTCGTCCATACCTTCTGCTTCTGGTTTTTCTTCACCATAACTAACAATTTCTAACTGGTTACTATTTACACCCTGCATTTTCATCATTCTAAAAATTGATTTTGCACGCTGCTCACCTAGTGCAATATTGTACTCTCTTGATCCTCTTTCATCAGCATGCCCTTCAAGAATAATATGCTGTGAGGGATGGCTCTGCAAGTACTTGGAATGTGCAGCTATGACAGGAATAAAATCTTGTCTAACTTGGCTACTATCGTACATAAAGTAGATAACACCCTTTGACAAAGGGTTTGTAGGATCACTAAACTCAGGCCCTAACCCGCGGGCATCTATAGTGACATTACTCCCAAATTCTTCTCCGGAAAGTAATGACCCATCAGAATAGCCACTTGTCGAAGTATCTTTCTCATTATCAACGGCCGACACATCATCTAATAAACCACTATCTTTCTCATCTGTAGAACTACAGCCAGAGAGAATCATTATACTTAAAGCAATGGCAAATACTTCTTTATTCAATCTCATTTTCAACATACTCCACTAAAAAATTATATCTGTAAAACACCAACTATTAACGCTTAGGGTGACCAAGCTGGCTCCCTGACATCTCCATTATCAAAAGAAAGATTTTGTTGCATTCTTCCATCGATAGAAACAGCAGAAAGAACATTTTTATTACCTTTTCTTGAAGCATATAAAACCATCTCTCCATTAGGAGAAAAACTCGGTGCTTCATCATATCTACCGGCAGTTAAGACATTAACTGTACGAGTTGCCATATCCATAACTGCTATTCTGTAATCTCCTCGATTTGCATGTACCATCGCAATATTTTTTCCATCTAATGAGAATTGGCCTCTAGCATTATAATCACCCTCAAAAGTTAATCGTTTTGCCTTACCCCCATTACTTGGAACTGTATATAACTGAGGTTTCCCACCTCTGTCAGAAGTATAAACTATCGTTTTACCATCAGGTGACCAAGAAGGCTCAGTATCTATACCATAACTTTTAGTAATTTTAGTCAATGAACGATTATTTAAATTTAAGATGTAAATATCCGTACTACCATCTTTAGAAAGCGTCAGCGCTAAACGTGTTCCGTCAGGTGAGAATGAAGGCGCTCCATTGATTCCTTTATAAGAAGCAACTCTTTCTCTTTTTCCATTTGCTAATGTTTGTACAAAAATCGCTGATCGTTTGTTTTCAAAAGAGACATAGGCAATCTGTTTTCCATCGGGTGACCAAGTTGGTGACATAATCGGTTCCAGTGATGATGCAATCACTCTTGGCTCAAACCCATCAGCATCAGCAATAATCAATTTATAAAGTTTTTTGTTAGCTTTAGACGTTGTTGTGATATATGCGAGACGAGTACCAAAAACACCCTTTTTATTTGTTAATTTTTCATATATTAAATCACTGATATGGTGAGCTGTTCGTCTTAATTCTTTTTCTGATACCGTCAATCGATACCCCAAAAATTGCTCCCCTCTATACACATTAAACAACTGGAATTGTACTTGATATTGCTTGTCCACTACTTCACTGATTTCACCAATCACTAAATATTCCTGGCCTAATGCTTGCCAATTTCTAAATCTAACATGATTAGCTTTTGAAGGCATTGTTAGCATTTCACCTACTGGAAGTGTTTTTAACAAACCACTCCGGCTTAAATCAGCTTGAATGATAGGTGCTAAATCTTCAGGAGCTCTATCTTTTGAACCTGTCCAACCAAAAGGGACAACAGCAATAGGAATAGCAGATTCAATACCTTTAGTAATTTCAAGTGTTAACTCAGCTTGAGAAGCTGGAACATAACAACCAACTAAACTAATTAATAAAATTTTTCTTAAAAAAGCACTCATGATTTATTTTATTGGGTTAATAATTATTCTGGTGTAAAGTTAAAATTAAAAGATCTAAACGTCCTATTAAATAACTCTCTCTCTTCAGGTACAGGAAGCGGGGACGCTTTACGAACTGCATTTTCAGCTGATCTGTCAAACACACTATCACCACTCCCCCTTGTGACTGTTGCAGACATAACATCTCCACTAGGAAGTAGTGTAACGCTTATCAAACAATTCATACCTTTAGTGGCTAAGGGAGGCTTGATCCAATGATTGATCACTTTTCTCCTAATTGCATCTGAATATGAAATTGTTGCCTTTCTATCCTGATCAGCCTTTGCCTTAGCATCAGCTTCTTGTTTTTGTCGAGCAGCTTCTTTTCTTACAGCTTCAGCTTTTTGTTCTGCTGCTAAATCTGCTTTTCTTTTTTTCTCAGCTTTTTGTTTTTTTTCTTTTCGCTCTTTATCTAAACGTTCTTTTTCTTCTTGCTGTTTTTTTGCCTTAGCCTTAGCCTTAACTTTATCTTTTTTTATTTGTTCTAATCTTTCCTTTTCTTTTATTGCTCTCTCTTTACGTTCTGTTGCTAATTTTTTTTCTTTTAACTCATTTTCCTGACGTTTCTTTTCTAATTTCTCAGCTTGTTTCTCTTCCTTAATTCTTTTTTCCTTCGCTTTATTAAGCAGCTTCTCTTCTTTTTTTCTATTATCTTCTAATTTTTTTTGTTTTTCCTGTTGAGCAATTTCCTTATTCTTTTTATTATCTTTTAATCGCTTAGCTTCTTCCATGATTGTTACATCATCTAAAACAGTTGCTTGGATTATTTCTGGTAAAGGCTTAACTTCAGCGATTTCTGGTTCAGAAAAATAGCTTATTCCAAACATAGCCAAAATACCTAAGTGGAACGCCACAGCCAATGTAAAAGTAAATCCATACTTCTTAAAATTATTCATTATTCTTAATCAGGTGAACTTGTCATTAGACCAACACTTGGTACTTGAGCATTTTTTAGTGTCGCCATTAAAGTCACAACTTTTCCATAAGGAACATTTTTATCTCCTTTGACATAAAGTAGTGCTTTTGGATTATTTTTTCTTACAGCTTTAACTCTGACAAGTAGGGTACGCAAATCTACAGGGTCATTTTCATCCGTACCTATATCAATAAAATATTGTCCGTCTTTATCTATTGATATTATCACTGGTGGTTCATTTTTTTGATCAACTGGCGATGAATCAGCTTGAGGCAAATCAACATCAACCCCTGTTTGAACCATAGGTGCTGTGATCATAAATATAATTAACAAAACCAAGGTTACATCAATGTAAGGTACTACATTGATCTCTGCCATTGGCTTTCTTTTTTTAATTCGCCGACTCATTAACTATGTGCCTGCCTTTGCAATACCACGATAAACTCATCGACAAAAAGCTCATACCGCCCTGTCAATCGATCCAGTCTTGTTGTAAAACGATTATAAGCAACAACAGCAGGAATGGCAGCAAACAACCCTATAGCTGTTGCTATTAGGGCCTCAGCAATACCAGGAGCAACATGGGCTAAAGTTGCTTGTTTAACTTCACCTAATGCTCGAAATGAGTTCATAATTCCCCAAACCGTACCAAATAATCCTATATAAGGGCTTGTTGATCCAACTGTGGCCAGAAAGGGTAAAGATTCATCTAATTGATCTAACTCTCGAGTCAACTCAATTCGCATTACTTTTTCTGCACTTTCTACATGAAAAGCTGGCGTAGTATTGGTTGTTTGTCTCATTCTAGAAAATTCTTTATACCCCACTATAAAGATTTTTTCTATTCCTTCAGGTGTAAAATGTTTACCAGATAACTTTTGATACAATTCAGTTAAATCAGCACTTGACCAAAACTCTTCTTCAAATTCATTGGCAACAGAAAATGCGCGGTTCAGTTCTTTACGTTTGGAAAAAATAAAAGTCCAAGAAATAACCGATGCAACCAATAAAATAAACATAACAAGCTGCACAACAAAACTGGCATTCGTTATAAGATGTAAAATAGATAAATCGTTAGTCATTTGTTAACGTTTCCAATAAAAAATCAGGTATTGCTTTGGGTTTCATGTTGTTTACATTTAAGCAAGCAACTCGAACATTTCCTTTACATAGCACGTCGTCACCCCTCGTAATAATTTGTTCAAAATTAAGGCTCGCTTTTTTTGTTACTATTACTTCTGCGCTGACATTTATGCTTTCATTAAACAGAGCAGGTTTTAAATAATCTATTTGTACTGATCTGACAACAAAAATTACTTGTTGTTCCTCAATCAATTGATCCTGTTCAAATCCTAAATTACGTAGCATTTCGGTTCTAGCACGTTCAAAAAAATTTAAATAATTTGCATAATAAACAACACCTCCAACATCAGTGTCTTCATAGTAAACTCTGATAGGCCATTGAAAAATACTCACTGGAAAAGATCTTCCATTTCTGGGTCTTTTTCTGGTGCTTTCAAGCCAAAATGCAAATAAGCTTTTTGTGTTGCAACTCGACCTCTTGGGGTACGCATGATAAACCCTTGCTGTAACAAATAAGGCTCTAATACATCTTCTATTGTGCCTCGCTCTTCGCTAATAGCTGCAGCTAGAGTATCTAGCCCAACTGGACCGCCTTCAAAAAGATCAATCATAGATAATAATAATTTACGATCTAAAGAATCAAAACCATTATCATCAATTTTCAGCATTTTTAGCGCTTGCTCTGCTACATCACTTGAAACAACACCGTCACTTTTCACTTCTGCATAATCACGAACCCGCCTTAACAGTCGATTAGCTATCCGTGGTGTGCCTCTTGATCGCTTGGCAATTTCATTTGCACCTGTTGTTTCAATCTTAATTCCCAGAACATTAGCTGATCGTAGAACAATCGTCGACAATTCATCCACCGAATAAAACTCTAAACGTTGAACAATACCAAACCGATCTCTTAAAGGTGAGGTAAGTAATCCGGCACGTGTCGTCGCGCCTACTAAAGTAAAAGGTGGCAAATCAAGCTTTATTGACCTTGCCGCAGGCCCTTCACCAATCATAATATCAAGCTGATAATCTTCCATCGCAGGGTATAAAATTTCTTCAACTATAGGACTTAGGCGATGAATCTCATCAATAAATAACACATCATGTGCTTCAAGATTAGTTAACAAAGCAGCAAGGTCTCCTGCTTTATCTAAAACAGGGCCTGAAGTCTGACGAATATTAACCCCCATTTCGGTCGCAATTATATTAGATAGCGTTGTTTTCCCCAGACCCGGTGGACCAAAAATTAAAACATGATCCAGTGCTTCATTTCGTGCAGTTGCAGCCTTAATAAAAATTTCCATTTGTAAGCGCAATTCTTGTTGCCCTACATAGTCATCTAATCGTTTAGGCCGAATAGCTCTGTCTTGGCGCTCCTCATCCATTGAGCTATTAGCTGAAATGAGCCGATCACTCTCAATCATTTACCTGCAATCCCTTGTAATGCAAGTCTAATAATATCTTCACAACGCTTATCTTCTGCTGAAATATTTTGCACCATTTTACTCGCATCTTGTGCTTTATATCCTAATGTAATTAAAGCGCTAATTGCTTCTTGCTTTGGGTTTGAGGAAACCATACTAATGACATTATTTTGTCCAGAAGAGTTTGCCGAATCATTATCATTTACATCGGGTAATCTATCCCGCATTTCTATAATTAATCGTTCCGCTGTTTTTTTACCAACACCCGGTAATCGAACCAAGGATGGTACATCATTATTATGTATACATCGGTGAAATTCTTCTGCACTTTGTCCGGAAAGAATGGTTAATGCTAATTTTGGTCCAACCCCATTAACCTTAATTAAAGTTCTAAACATCAATCGGTCAGATTCTGTCAAAAATGCAAATAAAATATGAGCATCTTCTCGTACCACTAAATGGGTATAAAGTAGTAACTCTTCACCTAATTGAGGTAAATCATAAAAAGTGGTCATTGGTGCTTCCACTTCATATCCGACCCCATTCACATCAACAACTAACTGAGGCGGTGTTTTCGATATTAACTTACCTCGAATAAACCCAATCATACGCCAGCCTGTTTTAATCTTTGTTCAGTATGCTGATAATGAGAATGACAGAGACTAATGCCAAGTGCATCACTTGCATCAATCTGTAATTCACCTTGTATATTTAGAAGAACCTTAACCATATGCTGTACTTGAAGTTTATCGGCACTTCCCTTCCCTACGAGTGCTTGTTTTACTTGTCTAGCAGCATATTCAGAAACAGGCAACCCTGCTACCATAGATGCACAAATAGCCGCGCCTCTTGCTTGCCCAAGTTTTAAAGCTGAATCAGCATTTTTATGCATAAACACTTGCTCTATCGCCATTTCTTCCGGCTGATAAAGCGCTATGACTTCTGTAATACCATCAAATATTTGTTTTAATCGTTTGGGAAATGAATTTGCCTCAATGCGTATACTTCCACTGGCTATATATCGACTTGTGCCTCTATCTGTTTCTTCTATCACACCATAGCCTGTTAATCTTGAACCAGGATCTATACCTAAAATTCTTGCCACATTATTCCTTTACGCAAAAAAAATTGTTGCTTATCAAAGCTTAGACGAATATTGACAGAATTGTAGACACGTTACAAAGTAACGTGTAAAAAAAGACAAAATAATGTAAATTTTAGTGTCTGCAATATTCATTAAATTATTTTTTTATCACTCTACAATTTATACGAAATGCTTAACTCCTTCATTCGATATCATCATGAATTACCACAATTGTAAAATAAGCTCCCGTGGTTAAAAAGGAATTAATACCACACGATCAACAATAGTGGTAAAAAAAGCATTTGGACAGGCCGCCAGAATCGTAACTTCATTCCATCTCTGCTACTTGTTGCAACACTTCAGGAGATATTTCTGCATTAGTATATACTTCTTGAATATCATCTAAATCTTCCAAAACATCAATTAAGCGCAACATTTTTTCGGCTCCTTTGACATCTAGATCTGTTTTATTCTCTGCCAACATAGTAACTTCTGCATTTTCTGGCTCAAATCCAGCAGAAATCATTGCATCTTTAACCGACAAATAATCCTCTGAAGACGTCATGACATCTACTGTACCATCGTCATTAGTAATTATATCTTCAGCCTCTGCCTCCATTGCAGCTTCCATAACAGCATCTTCATCAACTGAATTTGGATAGCTAATAACGCCTGTTTTATTAAACATATAAGAAACCGAACCATCGGTTCCTAAATTACCCCCCGCTTTACTAAAGGCATGTCTAACTTCTGCAACAGTACGATTTCGGTTATCAGTTAAACAATCGACCATGACTGCAGTTCCTCCTGGTCCATAGCCTTCGTAACGAACTTCCTCGTAAACAATACCATCTAGTGTCCCTGTCGCTTTTTGTATCGTCTTATCAATAGTATCTCTTTTCATATTTGCGCCCAGTGCTTTATCAATCACCGAACGTAAACTTGGATTATTGGCAGGGTCTCCACCACCCTCTTTAGCAGCCACCATCATTTCACGAATAATTTTAGTGAAAATTTTCCCACGTTTAGCATCCTGAGCTCCTTTACGATGCTTAATATTTGCCCATTTACTATGTCCTGCCATCTTAATCTCTCTACAACAAAATTTATTAAATATCATTAGGCTGAATATTAATAGTGTAACCGATATTTTCTAAAAACCATCAGATTACACGATTGATATCCAGCCTACATAAAATCACATCAAATGTGGCAAAACAGCCATCAACGAAGTTTCATTAACAAAAATATCAGATTGCTCCATAACAATATCCCTTTGCATAACACCACCAAAACCGATAACAGTAGCCCCCGCCTGTTTAGCTTCTAAATCAGTCTTTCCATCGCCGATCATTACCATAGAGTGTTCATCAACCCTGATCTGCTTACAAACAACTGCTTTACCGCCTGTTTTAGAAAGAGGAGATTGCTGATCAAAATTGTTGTATGTTCCATCATCATTAAATAAAACATCAACAGCATGAACATGATTAGCGGGTAACCCCAGTTTTTTAGCCAATGGTAATATGGCCTGTCGAATACCACCACTAATAATATGAACCTGCTTACCTTTAGCCAACAAAGTGCTAAAAACCTCTTCAACACCGTCTACCATTTCTGAAATATACAGATCAGCAAGCCAATCCATCTGAGCCTGATCTGGTTTTATCAAATCCAAGCGTTTGCCATAGACTGCTTCTAAAGCAAGTTCGCCATTCATGGCTGCATTAGTTAATGCGACCATTTCATCAAATCGATTGACTCGTCTACCTAATTCGTCAATACCTTCAATTTTACTTAAAGTACTATCGCAATCAAAACAGACTATTTCAAAACTCATAAGTTAATCTGAATCGCACAATTCACAAAAGAAAGATCTCTTACTTTTTCTAATATTTCAGCTGGTAAAGGGCTAGAAACACTAATCACAGCCATCGCCTTATCATTAGTATCAGGTATACCTACTTGCATTCTTGAAATATTTATATTGGACTCACCTAAAATAGAACTGATAGCAGAAATAACACCTGGCTTATCATTATGTTCAGTCACCAACATAGACCCCTCAGGAATCACTTCAATTTCAAACTGATTTACATTCACAATACGAGGATGATGATCGCCTAATAAAGTACCCATCACTGACACAGTTTTATTAGCACAAACCCCAACCAATTTAACTAAAGACAAATAACCTTGAGTTTCTTCCGTTTTAGACTCTGCTAAAGAAATGCCTTGTTTTTTAGCAATATTCTCAGCATTAACACTATTAACAGGTGTAGATACTTGATCAGATAAAATACCGACCAATGCTTCTACAGAAACAGGTCTCACTTCAGCATCTGCAGCTTTACCAAATAAAGACACTTCAAGTTTTTCAATAGGTTGATCAGCCAGGTTTACTAACATTTTACCCATCACATTAGCCAACTTCATAAAGGGGCGTGACTTTTTCAACTCTTCAGCAGAAATTTTAGTTGATAGGTTTAGTGCATTAATTGCCTCACCTGTTTTTAAATAGGTCACGGCTTGTCTAGCAATTTCTACACTCACAGCCACTTGAGCTTCACGAGTTGAAGCGCCTAGATGAGGCGTAAAGGTAATATTTTCTAAGTCTAATAAAGGAGATTCTTTAGGGGGTTCCTGCTCAAAAACATCCAATGCAGCTTTAGCAATTTCACCCTTTTTAAGTGCATCGTATAAAGCAACCTCATCAACCAAACCGCCACGAGCACAGTTGATTAGCATCGCTGTTTTCTTCATTGCTTTAAGCTGATCAGCACCAATAATGCCACGCGTTTTTTCAATCATTGGGCAATGCAAGGTTAAATAATCAGCTTCTTTAACTAATGTATCTAAATCAACAGACTTTGCACCACACTCTTTAAAAATTTCTGGTGTGACGAATGGATCGTATGCAATCACCCGCATTCCTAAACCAACGGCTCTTTTAGCGGCTAACCGTCCAATCGTTCCAAACCCTAAAATAGCAAATGTCTTATGATTAATTTCCGCGCCAACCAACTTTGCACGCTCCCATTTGCCATCTCTAACAGAAACACTCGCCTCTGGCAGATTACGACTTAAAGAAAACATATGTGCTATCGCTAATTCAGCCGTTGTCGTTGCATTTGCATCTGGCGTATTCATCACAATAATACCCTGCTCTGTCGCCGCAGGAATATCAACATTATCTACACCAATACCCGCACGCCCTACAACCTTTAAGTTTGTCGCAGCTTGTAAAACTTTTTGGGTCACCTTAGTATCACTACGAATCAGTAGTGCATCATAATCACCAACAATTTCACATAGCTCATCCTCATTCATTCCCACCTGAATATGAACCTGAATATCAGTCTGCTCATTTAAAAAGTTAATGCCATCGTCGGCTAGTTTGTCGGAAACAAGAATTTTTTTCATGTGTTTAAGGTCAATACAAAAGATAATAAAGATAAACCGTATAGTTTATCAGCTTTAATTTAATTCTAATAATCCTTAACGAAAAGAATAACAATAAGTAAATTGTTATATTTATAATTAACTTAACAAATCCTCGAATAATAAGGTTTTCGTTCCAGATAGTATATTCAAAGCATGTTAATTTCCCTCAAAAAGATAAAGCTTGATATTGCTATTATCTGGGTAAACACAAAAGGCACTACATTCAGTTTGGTAAACTTAATTTCAATAAATAGCTCGTAAAATAACCCTATATATACTTACTGCAGTTCTTTTTAATTGATTTATTCTATAGTTTATTGACACACTGGTAGCATAAAAAACAAGGGTATTAACATATTGATCTATTCATAATTTAGGTTTTAGTTATAAGGTCTTTACGTAAAAGACAATAAATAACTTAAAGGAAATGTTTTTTAAGATAGATAGAGAAAGTTGCAATCTATTCTTTTCTTAAACAAGATTAAGGGCAACAAATCGACGGCTTCTACCCTATTACAAACTCATTTCTTCTAGCGACTTCACAGATTAGAAGATTAACTCAAACTATACTTTCGTATAATTCTGTCACGAGTGACCCGCTTTTCACATAAACCTTATAAAAAACAAAGTTTATGTAAAAGCATTTAATACTCTAAATATGCGTTCAAAAAAAAACAAGTTTGATTCAAAATTTATATTCGAAGAAATGGAGCCACGTCAGCTTTTTTCTGGAGGCATTGAAGCGCTAATTACTACTGAACTAGAGCCTACCCTCGCTACTTATGTCAATATCGACTCTAATATTCCTACAACAGAAGAAAACACATCTGATTCAATAGTAGAGCAGCAAACTAATGAGATAGTCTTTGTTGATACAGGCGTAGAAAACCATCAGACTTTAGTTGATGATATTCTTAATAACGCAGATAGCTCTCGTAAAATAGACGTTATATTATTGGATAGCAATCAAAATGGTATAGAAAAAATTTCCGATATTCTACTAGAGCATGATGAGCTTGATGCTATTCATATTATTTCCCATGGATCTGATGGTAACATCCAACTGGGCAATACCAGCCTAAATGCAGAATCAGTCATAGAAAACAGCCTAGCAATTACTTTATGGGCAGAGTCATTTGGTGAAACTGGAGATATTTTAATTTATGGATGTAACCTGGCTGAAACAGGTGTAGGCAAAAACCTTATTAATAGCATTGGCCACTTAACCCAGACTGATGTCGCCGCTTCTGATGATTTAACGGGGCAATTACAATTAGGCGGTGACTGGGAGTTAGAGTATGAAACCGGCTCAATTGAAATTAATATTGCCATCAGCGCATCAGGCCAAACAGACTATGAGTCTGTGTTAGCAACATATACTGTCACTAATACATTTGATTTAGGTTTTGGGTCTTTACGACAAGCGATTTTGAATGCTAACTTATTACCCTCTCCTGACATTATTAATTTTGATATTGGTGCCGATGGCAGTCATCAGACTATCACTGTACTTTCCCAGTTACCCACTATTACCCAGCCAGTCACGATAGATGGGTTATCACAATATGGTGCACTAGCGCCTGGAGCTCCGCGGATAGAATTAAATCAATCACCCCTGTTAATTCTGTCAACCGATGGCTTAAAGATTACAGGAAACGACACAACGGTGAAAGAGCTTATTATTAGTGGTTTTAATAATAATGGTATCTCAATAGAGAATGGACATAACAACAATATCCAAGGCAATTATATTGGGACTGATTATTTTGGTTTAAGTCCTCATGGAAATTTAAATAATGGCATTTCTATTTATAATAATTCTTCGGGTAATATTATAGGTGGGACGGGTGCTGATCAAGGAAACCTTATTTCAGGCAATATTGGTCGAGGTATTGTTATTCAGGGCACCGCCGCATTCAATCAGGTTATTGGAAATAAAATAGGAACGGATACTTCGGGATTGCTAGATTTAGGCAATAAAGAATCAGGTATTCTTATTACAGCCAATGCTACTAATAACACAATAGGTGGCTCAGTTGTAGGTAGTGCAAATATTATATCAGGTAATGATACGAATGGAATTAAAATACAATCTGATAATAATACTGTTATTGGTAACTATATAGGGACAAATTTAGCGGGTATTTCAGCTATTCCCAATTCGTATAGCGGCATTTCTATCCATGATTTTGCTACTGGCAATACTATTGGAGGCACAACTGCAGCAGAACGAAACATCATTTCGGGAAATGGATATTATGGAATAGAATTGTCTGGTGGAGCCTTCGACAATACAATTAGTGGTAACTATATTGGTATAGACATCACAGGAAACATAGGGCTTGGCAATACGTTTTCCGGTATTAATATATATAGTGGGGCTAATACAAATACCATTGGTGGCACCACGCCAGGTGCAGGTAACGTTATTTCAGCTAATAACTCATCCGGAATTACTATTGATGCTAATAATGGAACAACGACCGATAATAACCTGGTTCAAGGCAACTATATAGGCACCAATGCACTCGGTTTGAGTGTTTTGGGTAATGCTGGACACGGTGTCCTTATTTTTAGAGGGGGAGATAATAATACAATTGGTGGTACAGCTATCGGCGCAGGTAATTTGATCTCTGGAAACATTGTGTATGGTATTAGTATTGGAGGTAACACTACAAATTCCAATACCGTAAAGGGTAATTATATTGGTACCGATATAAATGGAATTGCAGATCTCGGTAACTTCCTTGGAGGGGTTTTACTTCATCTTGGTACTCACCATAACCAGATAGGTGGTAATACAGCAGCAGCTCGTAACATTATTTCTGGTAATAACAGCGCAGGTGTAAGCATAGGAGACGCTAGTAACAATAAAGTTCAGGGTAATTATATTGGAACGGATATAAATGGCACATCAGCTGTAGGTAATACTGCTTTTGCTGTGAAAATGGATAATGTTGCCACCAATAATATGATCGGCGGCATCAATGCAGGCGAAGGAAACCTTATTGCATTCAGTGATAAAGGCATCAGCATAACAGGAGGAACAAGTGATGGAAATGCTATTTTAAGAAACAGTATACATACAAACTCTTCTATGGGATTAGATCTTGACAACGATGGCGTATCGCTCAACGATTTAAATGATGTTGATGCATCCGCAAATAATAATCAAAATTTTCCTATATTGACTTCTGCTGTGACGACAGGAGCACAAATTACTATTACGGGCTCCTTCAATTCAACAGCTAATAATTATTTTCGGATCGAGTTTTTCAGTAATTCTATTGGAGATGCGAGTGGACATGGAGAAGGTGAAATTTATCTGGGGTTTGAAGAAGTCCTTACTGATGGGTCAGGTAATGCGAATATCAACAGCACATTCAACACCGCCGTTCCACATGGATCGGTCATCAGTGCCACAGCTACAAAAAGTGAAATAACGTATCTTACTTATACCAATACATCAGAGTTTGCGCTAAATATCTTGGCAGAGATTGTTAATACAGCCCCTCAAGGAGCAGATAAAACTATTACAACACCAGAAGATACAAATTATGTGTTTACCGCATTAGACTTTGGTTTTGTAGATACAACCACGCCTCTCAATAATTTATTAAATGTCATTATTACCAGTCCCCCATCAAACGGTACACTTTATTTAGATGCAAATGGTGATAACATCATCAATGGAGGCGAAACATTAATGGCAAATAGTGTAGTTTCTATTGCTAACATCAATTCGGGAAGGCTTAAATTTTTACCCGCTCTCAATGCCAATGGCTTAGGCTATGATTCTTTTACCTTTCAAGTACAAGATGATGGCGGTACGGCAAACAATGGTATTGATACTGATCAATCAGCAAATACTATCACAATAGACGTGACTGCCATTAATGATGCACCCATTGCAGCAAATGCAAGTTCAGCAATATTTGAAGACACAACTTTTGCACAACTTTTTTTAACCGGTACAGATGTTGACGGAACTACAACTCATTTCAATTTAAATACTTTGCCCAGCAATGGAACACTCTACTTAGATGATGGATTAACAACCACAGCTACCACAGGTGTTGATTATGCTACAGGGGGAATGTCACTATCACTTTACTTTGCGCCTGATGCTAATTGGTCAGGATCAACCTCATTCACTTATCTTGCAAAGGATAATCTGGGTACATACAGTACAAATTCTGGCACTGGGTCTGTATTAGTACATGCAGTCAATGATATACCTGTTATCAGCAACTTTGAACCGGCTGCATCCTATACTGAAAATAGCGCACCTATTGTTTTAGTTCCCACTGCAACGATTATTGATGTTGACAACCACGATTTTGACGGTGGAACTCTAACGGTTGGTTATGTAGGAACTGTCAGTGTTCTTGATATTACCGACATCAGACATCAGGGTAATGCAGCGGGTGAAATCGGTGTATCTGGAAGTGATGTAAGTTATGGCGGAACAGTCATCGGTACTTTTGCAGGAACTGCTCCGATAGTCATCACCTTCAATGCCAATGCAGACCAGGCAGCAGTTGAAGCAGTTACCCGAAATATCACTTATTCTTCCAGCACTCATTTTTTTTCTAATTTACATAGAGTGCTCAGATTCACTCTCACCGATGGAGATGGAGGCACCAGTGATTTTGTTAATCAATCAGTTAATATTATTGATAACAATGATGCACCACTCCATATTGTCCCTGCCACACAGACAGTACTTGAAGAAACTCAAACAATTATTAACGGAATAAGTCTTATCGACCCTGATGCTTTAAACACGGATAGCTTTACGACTCAATTAACAGTAAATAACGGAATTATTAACGTTACACTAGTAGGTTCAGCCAATATCTCAGCAGGGGCAAATGGTTCAGCTACTTTGACAATGACAGGTACGCTTGGAGAAATTAATACCATACTTGGTTCAATTCAATACACAGGTGATAGCAATATCGTAGGTGTTGCAGCAGATACGCTAACGTTGTTCTCTAATGATAAGGGTAATAATAGTTACATGGCTCCCGGAGGGGCACTAACAGTAACTAATACGATTCAGATTGATATAACTAATGTGAATGATGTACCCGTTTTAGCTTCAATTGAAGTAGCGCCCACGATTTATCTGGAAAATAATTTAGCGACTGTTATCACATCCACAATTACCCTAACGGATCCTGATGATGTGATTGAATCAGCCACTATTCAAGTGACCAGTAATTATCAAATTGGCGAAGATTTGCTAGCTTTTACTAATGCTAATGGCATTTCAGGTTCTTGGGATTCTGCGACAGGAATTCTCTCTTTATCTGGTTCTGCATCTGTTGCTAATTACCAAGCAGCTCTACGCAGTATAACTTATATCAATAATGATGAGGCTCCATCTAACGCTGCCCGTACTTTTTCTTTTACTGTGGATGATGGCTCAGCCCAAAGTAATATTCAAACACGAGATTTCAATATTATCCCTGTTAATGATGCCGCCACCCTAACAGCTATCAGTAGTAACCCGACTTTTACCGAAGACGGTGTAGCTCAAGGGTTATTTAGTTTTGTAGGTATCAGCAACACAGAGGATGACCAGACTATTGAGCAATTGATTTTCACCGTCATTAATGTAACTGACGGTGCTGATGAAGTGATTAATGTCGATGGAACAGCTGTTACGCTAACTGATACTAATATAGGGACAACGATTACTAACAGTTATGATTATAGTGTCAGTCTGGCTGGCTCCACAGCGACAATAACTTTAACGACAACAGGAATGTCTAGAGTCAATGGTCAAATATTGGGAGATGGGCTAAGTTATCAAAATAATAGCGACAATCCTACTACTGCTAATCGAGTGGTAACCATCACCAGTATTAAAGACAGTGGAGGTATTGCTAATGGAGGGAGCGACACCTCATCACCTAATCGACAATCAACCGTCACCGTTATAGCTATTAACGATGCACCTGTCAATACTGTACCTCTCGCTCAATCTGTTAATGAAGATACTTTATTAGCCATTGCAGGGATTAGTGTTAATGATGTGGATAACAACCTGTCAACTGTTCAGTTGTCCGTTGCTAATGGTTTATTGAATATCACACCTAGTGGCGCGGCTTCTATCTCGGCTGGAGCAAACAATTCATCGACTCTTACCTTATCCGGAACTCAAGTTGATATTAATAACACACTAGCCACACTAACGTATCAAGGGAATTTAAATTTTAATGGTATCGATACTCTGACAGTTTTATCGACTGATACCAATACCGTTACAGATTCTGATACAGTAACGATTACTGTTAATGCAGTGAACGATGCACCCGTCAATACCGTGCCTATTGCTCAATCTGTTAATGAAGATACTTTATTAACCATTGCAGGAATTAGTGTTAATGATGTCGATAACAACCTGTCAAC
>JAGLDH010000192.1 GCA_023145835.1 Methylococcales bacterium | reverse complement strand
GGATCGCTTTATGCGGGCGTTAGCTGTCTGCGACGCAAAAGCATAAAACACACACTAGCTCTTAAAAATATTTATCTTTAAAAAAGAAGCCTTATATTTTTGATAGTGCAATGTTACATTTAAGATATGTACCCAGTACTCAACGATAATCAGAAAAAACAACCACACCTACTTATAGGTCAAGTAGCAGAGGAAACAGGTGCCTCACCAAAGGCGATTCGATACTATGAGTCTTTAGGGCTGATTCCTATTCCAGAAAGGAAAGGGAAATACCGTATTTACTCTACGTATGATGTATTTCTTATTCATGTCATAAAACAAGCTCAGACAATAGGCTTTAGTTTAAATGAGCTAAAAAAATTATTAACTGAGCAGATTGATAAACAGCAGTTTCCTTTGCATACGGCAAATAAAATGATGGAAGAAAAACGTTTAGAGTTTCGTTCTGAAATAAAGAAATTAAAAGAGCTAGAGAAAAAACTAGATACTATGAAAGCTGAAATGAATAACTTCTTCCCTAAAATATGAAATTAAAATAAAAAATGCTTTGACTCTGCCCCTTAGGACAAGCATTAAAATAGCTACCTTAGTAACTAACTACAGGTAATTATTTTGCAACTTATTAGAAATACGGCTCTTGTGCTATTTATTCTTACTTCCTCTTCCACGACACCTTTGTTAGCTGATACGACTAAAGGGGATTTATTGATAAAGGTAACTGGCGCTAAAACTAGCAAAGGAAAGCTCATAGTTTATGTATACCGTAAGCAGGATAATATATTTAAATCTAACCCATATCTTATTGAAAAAAGTGAAATATATTCAGGAGCGGGTACTGTAAGCTTTAAAAACCTACCTTTCGAACGTTATTCAATTATGGCTTTTCATGATATAAATAATAATAGCATTATGGATCATAATTTTATGAAACTACCAACTGAGGCTTTCGGTTTTTCAAATAACTGGAATCTTAGTCTACTTAGTGGCAAACCTACTTTTAAGAAAACTAGTGTTTCTTTTAATGAGGGGCAGACTGAGATTCAAGTGGAGGTAAAGTAATGAGAAATTTAACAACTAAAACAAATATTTACCATTATCTTAATGTAATAGGTGCTGTTTCCTTAATTGCTTTCCCAAGTGTTTTAATTATAGCTTTTTCAATGCACTTTATGGGCGAGTTTGGTTTTAAAGATTTTTTCAATTTTAAGTTTTCGTATACCCAACCGTCACCAGAGCGTTTCATGGAACTCTTTAAGAGTAATAAATCTTTGGACTTTGTTCTACCCCATTTGACTGTATATTTAGCATTACCTCTACTTGTGCCTGCGATAGTTTTTTTAGGCAAAATTTTATTCAAAGATAAACCCATACTATCAATAATTGGTATATTACTAACGGTGATAGGTGCTATTTTTATGGGTGGGATTTTTGGGTCATGGCTTTCCTTTGTAGCCATTGGTAATGTTTCATCAGCGCAAGTCTCAGAAAGTATTCCAGCGGTGACGGCACTCATCCAATCCAATAAGCTATTGAGTATGACAGGCGTTTTAGCTGGGTTTTCACTCATTGGGTTTATTTTAATATCAATAGGATTGGCAATATCTCAAGCGATTCCAAGATGGCAAGCAATACTAATACTTGTCGGAAACGTAATGATAATTATGTTTATGGATTTGGATAACTTAATGCTAATTGGCGCTACATTGTGGTTAATTGGTGCTATTCCAGTTGGCTTAAAAGGTATTTTAAATAAAGAGAGCTAACAAATCATTCAAATTGACACATAACGCAGGGTTTGTTTTGTGTCACAGTCGCTGCGCTCCATTTTGCCACAAACCAAATCCTGCGTTATGCGCAATTTAATG
>JAGLDH010000191.1 GCA_023145835.1 Methylococcales bacterium | reverse complement strand
GGCTGGAGTTTCTGAGTAGACTCTACTTAGGTATCAATAATAATGGAGTATTGCCATCGGCATTATTAATAGTAGCAGCCCAATAACCCGTCCATGAATCTAGATTACCATCACTAGTACCAATAAGAATGTAGCCAGAACCATCATAACTTCATAACTGGTTATGAAGAATTCCAGCTGCTTCAGCAGCATCTAGAGCACAACCTGATCCACAAATAGCTGTTGTAGCAACGACTCGTGTATCATTCAGTAATCCACTCACAGCAAAAGGATGACCCATTATTTTATCACTCCCCGTGTATTGAATAATCCAATAACCAAAGCCTTGGCTGAGAAAGTTAGGTTTTTAATCATTGGAAATATTCGTTGATGAGTTGATTAAAACGGATATTTTCGAAATTTTTTTTACCCCGATTGGAGGCTTTATTTTAAATTAATTTTCATTTTTTTAAGGTATTCACAGAGCATTTCTTTAGTGCCACAACGTGTATTAAATTTAAAAAAAGGGAATATTTAAGTATCGCTATTTCCAAGTGGGGGCAGGGAGCTTTATTTTGGCATCTCTTCTTTCAATGGGAGCACTGATGAGAAATGTGTTAAAAATAGTCCCGAAGATAGATTTGGAACACACAATAAATTACTCACAGATATTGAAATTTTCATTTGTCTTCATAAGTTGTGTCATAGAACATAATAGTGGGCTACGAAACTATTTTATTAGCACTTCTAAAAATCAAAAGACGAGAAAAACCCTTACATCCCAACACTTTATTAATTTTTTTTCATAAATTCGTTTTTATCATCTGATAAAGTGCGTTAAACTCCATATTCTTAAATGGCTTAAAGTTAAGGACATACTATGAATAATAATTTACTTGCAGGGCCTATTTTACGCAGAGTTACTCCCAATATAGTGTGTGTTTGGCTTGCTACTGATCGACAGCTTAATTTATCACTAACAGTATTAAAAGATGGTACATCTATAGGTGTTAGTAAAAACAAAGAAATTAATCAATGTCGACTAGGAAAACACCTCTATATTTACCTTCTCCAAGCAAACACCATCGACAAAGATAGTTTATTTCCTCTAGATACTTTATTAAACTATCAAATTGAGATAAACAATAAAAAACTAGATTTAAAAGCTTTAAATTTGACCTATGCAGGCGCATCAAATCCAAGCTTTTTTATACCAAGTCAGATAAAGAATTTGTTACAAGGCAGTTGCCGTAAACCCCATGGCAGTTCAACAGATGCATTAGGGCTAGGCGATGTTGAGTTGGAAATAACACATAACGACATACACAAACGCCCAGCTTTACTATTACTTACCGGTGATCAAATTTATGCCGATGATGTCTCAGATTCTTTGCTTTCATTACTTAAAGATAAAGCCGTTGAATTACTTGGCTATCAAGAGTTATTGGCTTGGGAAACTTTACCAGAATCACGTTATACTCGTTTGAAACAGTATATTAAAAGTCTGTTCAAAAAAAATACAAAACCGGAAATCAATCAACAACAATTATTTGATCCTTCTCAGTTACTACACCGAAAATCCATAGCAAAAAAACAGGCGGGGTTTAGTTCAACACAAAGAGATAATCATTTGTTAACCTTTGGCGAGTACGCCATGATGTATCTCTTTGTGTTTGGCAATACAGGACAATGGTTACCTGATTTTTCCCTTGAACAAAACACTTCCAAAAGAGAAGCTTTAAAAAAATTTCATACGACCCTACCTAAGGTACGGCGTTTATTGGCTAACATTCCAACCTATATGATTTGTGATGATCATGATGTGACTGATGACTGGAATATCACTGCAGCCTGGTATGATAAAGTAAGAAACCTAGTCTTGGGGCGGCGAGTAGTCGCTAATGCATTAGCAAGTTATTGGGCATTTCAGGCATGGGGTAACGCGCCAGAAAATTTTGATGATACTTTCATTCAGTCTATAGCCGATTATTTAGCTGTATCTCCTTCTGCTCCATCTAAACTTGCTGAACAATTCGACCTCAATATGTGGAAATACCGTGGCTGGAGCTTTTCTATTCCAAGCAACCCACCGATAGTTGTAATTGATTCACGAACTCAACGTCAACCAGATGGTAACAATTATCCTCCGCAACTACTAGATCGATATGCTTTGGATTGGTTACGCACAGAATGGGCCTATTTACTTGCTAAGAGAGAACAGGAAATTGATAATGATTTAGCAAATGATTTTCATCCTTGTCCTATTTTTGTGACAACTACGCCGGTTATGGGGTTTGCTCCAATAGAAGGTTTACAACAATTTGTATTATGGGTAGCCGGAACGCTTGAAGATTCTCTAATAATCCGAACTTTTGAAAGTTGGTTTAATATTCAAGGTATAGTAACATCGAAGATTATTAACGGTGTGGATGCAGAGGCTTGGACTTCCAACCGAGATGGTTTTGCAAAATTTCTAAACTGCATGTTACATAGAATGAATATTGACAAATGTGTGTTTTTATCCGGTGATGTTCATTATTCATTTTCTTCCAAAGCTAATTTCAGTAGTAACAATAAAACCTTACAATGCTGGCAACTAACCAGCTCAGCATTATGTAACAAACCTAGTGCAAAAAATAGGTTTGATACTATAAACAAACTTGTTAATCAAAATAATGGTAATTTTTCTCACAAACACTTTTCTTTAAGTGCCTCTAAACGCTGGCAATCAAATGGTGAATACATTACTTTAGAAGACCGTACTTTACAACAAAGGGTCACGCCAAAACAAAATATTGGCTTAGTAGAATTTGATGATAAAGGCCCGATAAAGCATACTTTGCTAAACGCTGAAAACCCAGAGGTCTTTATACTAAAATCAAAAACCTGATGAATAGGCATCTTACCAGAGCTAAGGAAAACTCAAATAATTGGTAGCAGAAACAACAAGTCAATTTGAGTTCTTTGATCTAAAAGTACGCCCGGACTATTGCACATTATTTAGCTAATAGCTTTGCTTTTCTGCTTGGTTCAAAAATATAACATTCCACAGATCCGACGCTTTGATAATCCACCACCCATTTTTCAGAAATGAAAGGTGGGCATGAGAGATTATCTATTACCAGCCGTGACAACATTTTTTTGCACGAAAGACCTTAGCCAGTGTTTTATGATTATTATAAGTACCCAAGTAAAATTAAT
>JAGLDH010000190.1 GCA_023145835.1 Methylococcales bacterium | reverse complement strand
GAGCCGACAATTATACAACTTAATACCCCTTTGTCAAATACGTTTTCTATTTATTTTCTTCATCTATAAACTGCATTCCATGAAGCCTTGCATATGCGCCATTTTTCCCAATTAACTCCTTATGAGCTCCCCGTTCAATTATTTCTCCTTTATCCATAACCAATATCACATCTGCATTCTCTATTGTTGATAACCGGTGAGCTACAATCAATGTAGTTCTATTTTTCATTACTCTTTTTAAGGCTTCTTGAATATATCGTTCCGACTCCGTATCCAATGCAGAGGTAGCTTCATCTAAAATTAAAACAGGTGCATTTTTCAATAAGGCTCTAGCCAAAGCCAATCTCTGCCTTTGCCCTCCTGATAATTTAACACCATTTTCACCAATATCAGTATCCAATCCATTAGGCATTTTTTCAATAAACTCCATAGCATATGCATCTTGCGCCGCCATAGCCACCTCTTCTCTACCAATATTACCTAGCACTCCGTACGCAATATTGTTAGCAATTGTTGCGTTAAATAATGTGACATTTTGTGTTACTAACGCAATTTGCTTCCTTAGCTCTGACAGTTTAAATTTTTTAACTTCTACTCCATCCAATAAAATTTCACCTTGAATGTAATCATAAAACCTTGGCAATAAATTTATTAGCGTACTTTTTCCTCCCCCAGAAGCACCTACCAAAGCAACAGTCTGACCTGGCTCTATTGTTAGATTAATATTCTTTAAAGCTAAAGCTTCTACTCCTTCATATTGAAATGACAGGTTTTTTATTTCAATTTTCCCTCTACACCTTCCCGCATAATACTTACCTTGGTCTTTTTCAATGGGCTCGTCTAGCACATCAAACAATGATTCAGCTGCAGCTATCCCCCTTTGAATTTCTGCATTTGCATCGCTCAACTGTCTAATTGGTTTAGGCAAGAAAAAAGCAGCTGTCAAGTAGGCAACAAATTCCCCCGCTCCTGCGTCTTTCATTAAAATTAACGCTAAGTACATTAGTCCTGCAAGAGCTAATGACACAACAAATTGCATTAATGGATTATGTATAGCCATCGTCATAATTAGTTTTAAATATTGACGTCTATTATCCAAACTTACTTCTTTAAACCGTTGTTGCTCATACTTTTCCCCCCCAAAACTTTTAACTATTCTATTTCCAGTTACCATTTCTGAAGTAATATGCGTTAAATCCCCTATCGTATTTTGCATATTTCGACTTAATCGCTTTAAACGCTTACTAACATAACTAACCATAACAGCTACTATTGGAGCAATAGCTAAAAACACTAAAGATAATTCCCAGTTGGTGTAAGTCAAGAATATTAGCAAACCTATGGCTGTCAAGCCCTCTCGGACAAATGAACGCACTGAATCTGTTGTTGCTCTAGTCACTTCCCCAACATTATGGGTAATCCTTGAAATCATATACCCACTATTGTTTCCATCAAAATATTGTGTTGATAAACGCGTATAGTGATTAAACAACTCGCACCTTAAATTATGAATAACATTTCCAGATATTCTAGCTAAAAAATAATTCCCTAAAAATGAACCTAATCCACGTATGAAAAACAAACCAATAAATAGCAAAGGTAAATATTCAATTCCTTTTCTTTCTTCCGTATTTAACGTATCAATTATGTGCTGAATAATCATTGCTACCATTGGCTGCGTAGATGCATATATCAAAAAACCAAAAATACTCAGCGCAAAAATACGCCAGTAGGGGAGCACGTACCCCATAAGCCTTTTATAAACCACCCGGCTCAATCGCACCTTTGTATTTTTTTTCATCTATCTAATTTACCTCTCTTTTTCCTAGTTCTTTAGCTCTACTCACTCATGCACAGAATGTACAACCCATCACTCTAATCAACGATTATGCTATATTAATACACTGGCTATTAACCACAATCCTATGAAACAAAAACTTGTTCTAAAAAAAACGCCTCAAACTATCATTGTTATTTCAATGCGTTACCTTGGAGATGTTTTACTGACGACTCCTTTAATTAGAACACTCAAAAAAGCCTATCCTAATTCAAACATCGATATTTTAGTTTATTCTCATACAGCTGCAATGCTAGAAGGCAATCCAGATATCCACCAAGTCATCACAACACCTCAACACCCTAAAGTATCAGACTATATTATTTTATTTAAAAAAATTTTTCGTCAATATGATTTATCTATTGTGACACAGACAGGAGACCGCAGGTTTATGTATGGATTATTATCTGCGCCATTACGCATTGGGTTTATCCCTTCTCGCTCAGAAAAAGGCAGATGGAAACGTTTTTTTACTCAAGGCTGGGTTGAGTTCGATAATATCAAAAACCATACTATTCTAGAATTTTTCAAACTATCCAATGTTTTAAACATTCCTCCCTATTATGCTCTAGTACCACCTAAAGCCACTCATTTTATCTCACCCACACATTTCAACATTACTGACAACTATGCTGTTATACACCTTCATCCACAATGGACGTACAAACAATGGAATTCCCAAGGATGGATCAAGATTGGAGAATACTTAAAGAAACAAGGTCTAAAAATTATTCTTTCTGGTGGCTCTGGTCAAGATGAAAAAAATTACATCCAACACATTCAACTAAATCTACCTCAAAACACACTTAACCTTGCAGGAAAAATTTCTTTAGCTAATTTAAGTCATGTTATTTCTCACTCAGAATTATTTATTGGCCCCGACACTGGCATTACTCATTTAGCTGCGGCAACAGGTGTACCCGTTATTGCATTATTTGGCCCCACCAACCCAGTAAAATGGGGGCCTTGGCCAATCAATTATAATAAACCCAACAATCCGTTTGTAACAAAAGGCTCTCAACATATCAACAATATCTTTTTAATTCAAGGAAATGGGGACTGCGTCCCATGTTATTTAGAAGGCTGTGATAGACATAGACTCAGTCGAAGTGAGTGTCTTGATACTTTAACCAGCAAAAAAGTTATCCCTTTTATTGATCAAGCATTAAAAAATACATGATTCCATCCCCAATTTTTTCACCCACCCTATAATCTTGTGATACAACTCTTATATAAAAAAATAAATAATTATGATTTAATTAGTTTGGTATTAACGTTAACAGGAACTATTGCTCATATCAATATACTGACTCACCCAGGCAGGGCAATCGGGCTTAAAAGCACT
>JAGLDH010000019.1 GCA_023145835.1 Methylococcales bacterium | reverse complement strand
TCAACTTAATCAGAGGTTCCTTAAATATCTTTAGGATGAAAGTTGTTCGTCGCGAAGCTTTTTATAAGTATTGATCAGTGCGTTTGTGGAAGAGTCGTGGGTTTTGATAAGTTCCCCACTTTTTAATTCTGGCAAAATTGCTTTTGCGAGTACTTTTCCTAATTCTACGCCCATTTGGTCGAATGAATTGATGTTCCAAATGACACCTTGAACAAAAATTTTGTGTTCATAAAAAGCAAGTAATGTACCTAATGTTCTTGGGGTTAGTTTTTTATAGAGAAAAGAATTTGAAGGTTTATTGCCTTGAAAAACTTTGGACATCACTAGCAGTGGATCTGACGGTCCAATATCTTTTTCAACTTCTTTTTTGGTTTTACCATTCATTAATGCTTCTGGTTGAGCTAAAAAATTGGACATTAAAATATCATGATGCACGGGAGAGTCATAATGGCCTTGGGCAGCAGCAAGAAAATCACAAGGAATAAGTTTTGTTCCTTGGTGAATTAATTGATAAAAGGCATGTTGGCCATTAGTTCCTGTTTGACCCCAAATAATTGGCCCGGTATTGTAATCAACTTGTTGACCATCAGTGGTGACCGTTTTTCCATTACTTTCCATATCACCTTGCTGAAAGTAATCGGCAAAGAAATAAAGGGATTGGTCATAAGGAAGTAATGCGTGAGACTCAACTTTAAAAAAATTATTGTACCAAACTCCTAGTAAAGCCATAGTGACAGGTATGTTTTTATCGAGAGGAGTATCTCGAAAATGTTGATCAGCTAAATGAGCTCCCATTAAAAGTTCTTCAAAATTATCCATACCAATAGAAATGGCGATAGATAATCCGATTGCAGACCAAAGGGAATAACGACCCCCTACCCAGTCCCAAAATTCGAACATATTCTCGGTATCAATTCCAAAAGCAGATACATTTTCCTTGTTGGTGGAAATAGCTACAAAATGTTTTGTGATAGCTGATTTATCAAAAGCAGAGTTTAATAGCCATTTACGCGCAGTGTGTGCGTTTGTCATGGTTTCTTTTGTGTTAAATACTTTTGATGCAATTAAAAAAAGAGTTGTTTCTGGATTCAATCGTTTTAGCGTTGTGATGATGTCGGTTTGATCAACGTTCGAAACAAAATGAGCTTTTAAATTGGGGGTGGAGTAAGGTTCAAGTGCAGTTGCAACCATTTTAGGCCCTAAATCAGAGCCTCCAATACCAATATTAACAACATCAGTAATCGCTTTGTTAGTGTGGCCTTTCCACTCACCTGATCTTACTTTATCAGAAAATACACGCATTTTAGTCAATACTTTATTGACAGCAGGCATGACATCTTTTCCATCAAAGTAAACTGGGGTATTGCTTCTATTCCGAAGAGCTGTGTGTAAAACAGCTCTGTGTTCGGTTTTATTAATCATCTCACCAGAAAACATAGCTTGGGTTTTCTCGGTAAGATTTGCTTGCTGAGCTAATTTAACTAATAAAGGGAGCGTTTCATGGGTGATTCTATTTTTTGAATAGTCAAAAAGAAGATCGTTAAAGCGTAATGAAAACTTACTGTGGCGGTTGTTATCAGCAGAAAATTGTTCTTTCATAGAAAGACTGCTAATTTCTTTGTGGTGTTGCTTAAGAGCAAGCCACTCGGAAGATTCTCGTAAAAAAGACATTATTTACCTAAGAATAAAAAATTAGTAGAGGAAAGTCTACGTAAAGCCTAACACGTTGGCAAATAAAAATGCAATGATAATTATATTAGCATTAATTAAATTTATGATATAGAATTCGGACTAGCATATTTATATTTGATTAGCTATGAATAATTAGCTTTGTTGGATGTGCTAGTTTTTGAGGGTGCTTTCGGTTAAAATAAACTTGTTATAAGTAGTGTTAAATCATAAGCTGTAAAGCAAATAATAAATATAATATTCAAAATCGGGAAGGTATCATGAACACAAAAAAAATAGTAAGAAGTAGTTTTCTAAGCCTCATAGCATTATTGTTTTCTTCCACCCTTTTTGCACATGGTGGAGCGGCAGGGACAGATACAGATCAGTGTAAATTTGAGCTAGAGCCAGATCATTGGATCCATTACACAGCATATCAATCTAAACAGTATCCTGGAGATGAATTTTGCGGTAGTCTTCCAGAGTCAGCTGCACATACACAGCTAGTATTTGATTATCAAGATATTAGATACCGCAATATGGCTGTTGAGTTTGAAGTAACAAAAGAGCCAGAAGGTACGCGAGTATTCTTTCAAGATGCAAAAAAACATAAGTCAGGAACAGTTATTTTAACACTTCCAAATGGTGTTCCAGAATCAGGAAAATATTTAATCCATATTACTCTTCATAAAGATAATGGTGAAAGATTAGATGCTCATATGTCATTTAAATCAGGAACAGGAGCACCAACAAGCTCAATGGATCTTATCATTTATTTACTAGCAGGACTTGCTGGACTATATGTTTTTTATCTTTCAAATGAAGGGTTTAAAAAGAAAGTTGATTCAATGGTTGGTGATGCTACAAAGCTTTAAATAAGTCATAGTAACTATTATTTTAAGGTGTAGGAAATGCAAAGATATTCCCTGAAAATTATTTTAGGAGCTGCTGTTGCACTGATGCCATTGACGGCATCAGCTGCAGTTGGTTTGCCAAAAACAGTCGAGGTTGATAATGGTGGTGTAGAAGCCCTTTGTTCCTCAAATGAGCCTGAATGGCGTAAAGAGCAAACACTTGAAGGTATAAAAATTCAAGAATCATTACGCTGTACTCCAGATAATCCAGCACAAATTGCTGCAGAAGTAAAAGGTACTAATAACATTTCAATGGAAACATTGATGAATACCTATTATGCGGCAGATGGAATTATTAAGAAAAATGATATAGATGGGGATGGTGACCCTGATCATATAATCATTAAACTAGAGGTGGCTGAGTTGAATGGTCATTCTCCTGATTTTAAAGGGTTTGTACCTACATTTGATATGGCTCCAGGTATTCAACCTGCTATGTGGGTTTTTGCACCAAAATCACGTGGAATGGCGACGACCAGCTTTGTTGGAACTGATGCAAATCCTTTATTAAGAGCGCCTTCTCCCATTATTCGTGTAGAACAAGGTGATAGAGTCTGGATTCATTTAGAGAATAGCCATTATTTTCCACATACCATACATTTGCATGGTGTAGACCACCCTTGGATAGACAGCTCAGGTGAGGGGAATGATGGTGTTCCTCAAACCAGTGACAAGTTTGTTTTACCTGGGCAAAGTAAAACGTATGAAATTCGTCCTAGACAGCCAGGTTCTTTTGTTTACCATTGTCATGTACAAACACATTCACATTTGGCAATGGGCTTGGTAGGAATGTTTGTTGTTGAAGAAAATCGTCCAAACAATTGGGTACAAACATTTAATGTGGGCGGCGGACAAGTACGATACCCATCAAAAGCAGTTTTAGAAGAGTATGATAATGAATATGATCTGCATTACCATGCGATAGATAAAGAAATGCATAACATTGTTCAAGAATTTAATGATCCTCGATTAATTGCGAAAAAAATGAATCGAGAGTATGACATGACTGAGTCAACTGAAGATTACTATACTTTGAATGGTCGTTCTTTTCCTTATACTCTGAGAGAATCAATTATAGTTGCGGAGCCAGACAAAAATATTAAATATAGAGTGTTTAATAGCGCTGGTGAGACATTAGCATTACATACACATGGTCATAAAGGAACTATCACACATTATGATGGTGTTGAACATAACAAACAAGCGCAGATTATGCGTGATGTTTATAATATCGCTCCTGCTCAACGTAATGATTTAAAAATCAGTACGGTAGATGATGGTTTACATAGTTATGGGGAAGGTATCTGGATTTTTCATGACCATAGAGAAAAAGGTATTACTACAAATGGAATGAATCCTGGTGGTAATGTAAGTGCTTTGGTCTATAAAAAATATCTAAACGAAGTCGGATTACCAATGGGGATTGGAGAAGATATAACGGCATTGTTTACAAAAAAATTCCACGATAGAAAATTACCAGTTTGGCAAAATATTGATGCATGGAACAGCCTAGGTGAAATAGATGGTAAAGGTTATAAAGCACCGCCAGCAGGTAAAGAAGCCATCGTTGATGATGGGCCAAAGCCAATAAGTTTTTACTCAGACCAAGCAGCTACGGATGACTCTGTTAGCAATTTTATATTAGGTTTGTTGTTGGGCATTGTAGCTTATATACTCTTTTTAAATCGTAAAAAAATCATAGCAATGGTTTCTTCAGGAAAAGGAGAAAAGACATGATTCGTAAAATATTATTAAGTGCAGTAATTTCGTTAGCTGTTTCTATACCTGCATTTGCTGAAAAGGAGTTTTTAGATCATACAAATTTAATGGATCATGGAGATGGCCATTTTATGGATATGGATGGTGGCATGATCATGGGGCAGAATACGGATACTTTGCCTGGAGGATGTGACAAAATTGCGGCAACCGAAGAAATTACAGTACATGCAGGACATAAATATTCTGAAAAATTTCCGGGTACTATGTTTGCTTTTGATACACAGGAATATCAGTTTAAACCGTGTACAAAATTAACCATTAATTTTGTTAATGACGACAATATTCGTCATCAATGGATGATGCATGGTTTACCTAAGTATTTATATCCAAAAGGTATGTTTCATATGGAATTAACGGGGCCAGGTAAAATTTCTGGTACGTTGATTTTTCCACCAAATGACAAAACTTATCTAATACACTGCGATATTTCTCAGCATATGGAAAAAGGAATGAAAGGGCAGTTGAAAATTGGTAAAGGTAGTGGTGATTTACCTAGTATTCCAGGAGTAACAGCACAAGTAATTCAAGATGATTACAGTAATAGTATACCTGAGGTAGCGGCAGCAGTGACTCCTCCTGCTACAATAAAGAAAGATAAAGATGGTAACGTTATTGTAGAAAAGGAACCCATTATTTCTGGTGTAACAATTATTGGATTAGCTGCTGGCTTATTACTTGCTCCACTTCTAGCACGTAAATTTAAAGGCATGGGAGCTGGTGAAATTGTCAGTGCTATTTTTGAAATGTTAGCTCAAGGAATAGGGCTGATTGTTAAAATGGTGAAAAAATTAACGGGCTTAGTTTCTTCAAAAAAGTCGATTGATCTTCCTGACAAATAAAGATAATAACCAAAAAACCCCTGAAATCTAACGATTTCAGGGGTTTTTTTATGGGAAAAAGAAAATGAAAGAAGAGGCTGTTGGAGTATTTGGACTGTTCGTCAGTGCATTTATTTCATCGACGATAGCACCAGGAGGGTCAGAAGCTGTACTTGCTTATATGGTGTCGGAAAGACAGTTTAATGTAGAGCAACTGGTAATTATTGCTACGGTAGGTAATACACTTGGAGCATTAACTACATGGTTTCTTGGTAGCTTAGCAGCAAAAAAATTCCCAGCAGAAGAATTGCTTTCTGAGAAAAAACAAAAATCACTTCATCTCATTAAACGCTGGGGAAGCTGGATATTATTTTTTTCATGGTTGCCAGTTATAGGTGATGGTTTATGTTTTGCTGGAGGGTGGTTAAAACTCCCTCTTTTACTATCAAGTGTCATAATATTTTTTGGAAAAGCAATAAGGTATGCATTTGTAGCGTACGTTTTTATTTAAACTTAGCTTAGCCTATGGTGTTATGACGTATTCTGTAATCAGACTCTAGTCTGTTATAAATAATAATTGTTAGCTTACTGTGTCCAATATTACGAATTGAAGTTAGTACTACGATCACTTTAAGTAAAGAACAGGAATTTAAATGTTAAAATATTTCCCCCCAATAGATATAGAAGTAAATCATAAAAAAAGAGATTACTTTATAGTGGCATTTGCTTTTTCAGCAGTCACGCTTTGCTTTTTAATTGATTCTGTTGCGAGTCTAGAGTTGCAATATGCATTAGGTGTTGCGGGTTGGGCATCTCTAATATTCTTAATACTGGGAGAATGTAAATATGTTCGAGCACAAGTATTTATTGCGGTCACATTTGCAACGATAGGAGAAAATTTTGCTTCTATTTTTATGGCTGGTTATACCTATAGGCTAGAAAATGTTCCTGCATTTGTTCCGCCAGGACATGGAATTGTATATTTGACGGCGGTGGTATTGGGACGCACAGATTTATTTTTAAAATATGCTCGAAAAATTACTGTTTTTGTAGTTTTAGTCGGTGGAATATGGTCAGTTTTGGCATTGACTGAAATTATTGGCCGAAAAGATGAAATTGGTACGATTTTATTTTTTATCTATTTGCTTTATTTGTTTAAGGGGCGATCGCCTATGGTGTATTTGGGGGCCTTTTTTATTACGACTTGGGTCGAGTTAATCGGGACTTCGCTAGGTACTTGGAATTGGGCTGCAATTGACCCTGCTTCCACATTAACTCAAGGCAATCCACCCAGTGGCGTTGCTGCTTGGTATTGTCTAGTTGATGCTGTTGCTATAGTCTGTGCTGTTCCTGTATTGAACGCATTCTCAAAGGTCATTACATTTTTGGGGTTGGAAAAGAAAGAAGTACAATAGCAACGGCATTCATATTATTCAAAAGACGAAATCTTACATTTCTTTTTAATTATTTAGGTTTCGTTGCCGTAAAAATTCCGTATTCAACCAATTTATCTTTGAATAAGCGGTGTTGAGCAATTCCAACTTTAAAATTAGCTGTTTGGGCTTTGCTTCGTAAACCTAACCATTGAGTTATTTTTTGAACTGGTTTTAGACGATTGGCGACTTTAAACATATAATCGGCAGAAGGTAGGGTTTCTGCAGTAATATCTTTAAAAGTAATCTCTTGAAATTGATTATCTTCTAGCAATTGAGTAAAACCAACGCGAGAGCATAGGTTGGGTACAGCCCATCCATTTAGGCATGTAACGATATCTTCCCACTCATCATCTGAAAATTCTCTACGTAAAATAAAACCATCACAAATAACAAGTCTGCCACCAGGTCGTAATAATCGAAAGGCTTCTTTTAAAAAATCACCTTTATTCAAAGCGTGGCAAACACTTTCTAGTCCCCAAATTACATCAAAAGAGGCATCTTCAAAAGGGGTGTTACAAAAATCAGAGACTTCAAAAGTAGTTCTCTCTGAAGTTCCTTGTCTTTTAGAATGCTGGGCAGCATAGACTGCTTGTTGTTGACTAATAGTGATGGCGGTAACTTGATTTCCATGTTGTTTTGCCATCCAAATAGTACTACCGCCAATTCCACAGCCTGCATCTAAAACATGGTGAGTTGGTTGTATGTCAGCAGCCTCATATAGCACTTGATTTTTATTAACTAAAGCCTGGTGGTGAGATGTTGTATCTTTATCCCAATAGCCATAATGTAACGCTAAGTTTTCTTTATTACACCAAGCAAATAAATAATCTCGATAACAATCATCATAATGTTTTTCTGCATCAGCTTTAAGTTCATCTGCTGATAATTTGGTGTTTTTTCTTAATGTATCGTCTCTGTAGTCTTTATTCGGTTCTAAATAAGGCATATTAATTTATTCAGCTTTGTGTAAAGCGCGATATATAAAAGTAAAATATATTACAGTTAGTGTAATGAATAATAAGTTGGTGAGGATGAATCAAACTGAAGAAAATTTATAAGTATAAATTCCTTCAGTTAATCGATAATGATTTATTTTTTGTGACTATTATTTTCCTCTATTGGTTGGGGATAAAAAAGCCATTTTTTGACATGCAAATATTTTCTAATCGGTGTTTTAATGACGGATACACAAAGTGCAATTGAGAATAAACACCAAACGGCGGCATATTCATTGGGGTCATCGGTCGTAATATCAGAAATAAGTGGGCCAATTAAATAATGGAAGCTAACAAAGCGCCAAGAACCATAAATAAAAGGTAAATAAAAGGCCGCTAAGGCATAGGCAAAGACATGAAGTCCCCATTCAAAACCAAATAGCCAGTCAACAGGGGAGGACATGAGGCCATTAAGGGGTAATTGCCATGCAATATGCCAGTCTCCAGAAACTGAACATGCTTGAAGGCCACAAAAACCTTCAACACCAACAGTACAATCACCTGCCCAGG
Source organism: Methylococcales bacterium (assembly GCA_023145835.1). GTDB lineage: Bacteria > Pseudomonadota > Gammaproteobacteria > Methylococcales > Methylomonadaceae > QPIN01. The sequence continues at coordinate 58,772 of JAGLDH010000019.1, read as the reverse complement.
CGAAAGGATATAGCTTAACCAGCATAGCGATTGTGCTAATTGAACAAAGTGTGTAAACGACGGTTTGTATTTTAAATTTGACGCTCTCTGGAATAAAATACATTGCAACCATATTGACGAAGAATGGTTGAAAAGCGACATGTAAATAGCCAAAGAGTGTGAGCACTTGGTTATTTGGGTTGTCACATAAATCAATGTAGACATAGGTGGCCGCTTGTAATAATTCCATTAAGGCAAAGTATGTTAATGGGATCCATAGTTCCTTTGATTCACCCTTGTATGCAACATAGGCAGCAGTACCTAAGCCTGCGACAGCTAAAACAGCTGATGCTTCTCCACTCCAACACATTGATTTTTCCTCTTAAAAAACACCAGTCTATTCAATATAGTCGGCGTTAAAATAGTTATTATAATTATATGGCCTATCAATCCCTAAGGGTATGGTCTATCAAAGTGAAAAAGACTTAGGGGGTGAAAGGGTGAACCATTATATTACAAATAATGAAAAGAGAGATGCGAAGATTGAACTTTGGTTGTGAGTCGTTCAATGGTTATTTTTTACTTGCTTCGTCAATAATTTGGTAGTAAATCTAACCTTCTAATTTTCTTATAAATATAGGAGATTGGAGAGAGTTAGGTTTTAAATTGATGAATCAACTCTTGAATAGAAGAGGCCAAGCTAGCTAGGTTTTCACTATTTTTATTGATTTCAGCTGAACCTTGTGATGACTGTTCGGTAACTTGACTAATATTACTGATATTTTGGCTCATTTCATCAGCAACAATAGACTGTTCTTTAGAGGCGCTTGCTATATGAGTCGCCATGTCGTCAATAGTTATAATGGATGAAATGATTTCATCAAGAAAGCTATTTTGCTTATTTGTCTCTCTAACGGTCTCTTCTGAGCATTTTTTACCTTCAAGCATTACTTCAACAGCTTTCTCTGTTCCAGATTGTAGATGTTCGATTACTGTTTGGATTTCTTTTGTAGAATCGTGTGTTCGGCTTGCTAAGGTTCTAACTTCATCAGCAACAACAGCAAATCCGCGGCCATTCTCTCCTGCTCGAGCAGCTTCAATCGCAGCATTTAATGCAAGCAGGTTTGTTTGTTCTGCAATGCTTTGAATAACACCTAAAACGTGACCAATTTTTTCACTGTCATCAGCTAAATCTTGTACTACTTGAGTTGCTGTATCGATCTCCTTAGATAAGGAGCTAATGATTAGACTTGTATTATCTGATAACTCTTGTCCTTTTTCTGCGGTGCTATGAGCTTTTTGTGTCGCTAATGCTGTTTCGCCTGCACTGTTTGCAACTTCTTTTACGGTAGATGCCATCTGGTTCATTGCACTTGCAACTTGCTCAATTTGTTCTTGTTGATGCTTTATTCCTTGAGATGTATTGAGACTTGTTGTAGACATTTGTTTTGACGATGATGCTAGTGTCACTATTGATGAATCTAGTTGTCTGAGAATATCAGAAAATTGGTCAGCCATAGAATTAAAAGACATAGCTAATTCAGTAAACTCATCTTTGTTATCTAAGTGTATTCGTGACGTAATATCTCCTGAAGCCATTGAACTAGACGTCGTTTTTAGTTTTTCAATTGCGGAAATTAAAGATTGATAAAAACCAGAAAATAAATAAATAGCTAATAAAGCATTACTGATAACTATGATAAGAAAAAATATCATTTTGTTATACAGACCTTGAATTCTTAGTTCTAACAAAGAGGTTAATTCAGGAATAAGAGTATCTAAAATATTAAAATTAGCTTTAATCGTATCTGTACCGTTAGAAAAAACAGTTGAAGGGTTAATAGTTATATTAGTCGTATTTAAAACTTCCTTATTAAGGAATTGTAAATAGTTTTCTGATGCAGAAATTGTTTGGCTAACTTGAGTGTCAATTTTTTTTGATAGCTCAATATTAGATTGTCTCAATACCTGCATACCATGTTTAAATGTATTAATATTTTTTTGAACTGCCGAAAGTAATGATGCTAATTTGATACTTTCTTCTGTAGAAATTGATTGTTTTGCAGCAAGTCCTGTTGCTATTCCTCTAGCTTGACCTATGTTTTCGACTACATGAGGAAGTAACGTGACAATAGCTTCTTTTATATAATAGCTATCTAGTTCTGGGTCTAGTGTTAAGTTAGATGTGTCACTAGAATGTTGAATCAGATATAACACATCAGATATTAATTTAGTATGTTTACTAAAGATCTCTTTTGTTGAGCCACTCAATGTTTCTGATTCTAAACGAAGCCAATTAGATTTAAAAGTATCCCATTGGGATGATGTGCCAAGTTCTTTTCCAAGGCGTTGATTTATTTCATCAATTAGACGAATATCATCTGCTAATTGTCTTCTTTTAGTAAGTATTTTTGGCTGAAAGCTTTCATTCCCCGATAAATAAGCATTAGACATGCCCCTATGCTCTGGAAGATGTTGAATAAGTTGTCTAAGAGGGGTGATATATTCAATCCCTATGAGTTCTTTTTTAGCAAACTTAATAGAAATCAATTGTTCGCTAATCAGTAAATAAATTGTAATCAATAGTGGGGTGATAAATGCGAGTGAAATAATAAGCATTTTCTTTGAACAGCTAAATTGATTCATTAGAGCTGTTGCTGGTGCTGTTATCATGAGTTTCTCCAAAAAATAGGTCTTTGCAAAGATTAAGTCTTGCTATCCTAATTTTTGTTTAATTGGGATATTTTATATTTTATTAAGTTTAGACTTGAATTTGAAAAATTGTGAAAAAACTAAGGTTTTAATCAGCTAACTTAGAGAAGATGTGTAATGATTTAACAGAGATTATCTATTGAGTATGACATGACTAATTTAGCCAGGAAAACTAATTCTTATTTAGATGAGAATTTCTTCTTTTTAGCCTTTGGGTGAGCTTTATCATAAACTTCAGCGAGGTGTTGAAAATCCAAGTGAGTATATATTTGAGTGGTGCTGAGGTTGCTATGACCTAATAAATCTTGAATTGCTCTAATATCTTGACTGGATTCCAACAAATGACTAGCAAAAGAATGTCTTAACATATGAGGGTGGACATGCTCTGGTAATCCAATTTTTTTACACCACCGGTCTAACCGAAGCTGAATACTACGTTGTCCTAAACGAAGACCTTTATTAGAAGTAAAAAGGGCTTCATCTATTGTTTCTGGACGATAGGTGAGCCATTTTTTAATAGCTGCAATAGCTTTGCTTCCAATAGGTAAGTCCCTTTGTTTTCCACCCTTACCGAACCTAACTCGAAGGAATCCTTCGGTAATATCTATGTCTGCCAAGTTTAAATTAGCCAATTCACTCAAGCGTAGTCCTGATGAGTAAAATAGCTCAAACATTGCTAAATCACGGATTTCTAAGGGTGAATCTGGAGTAGCCTCTAAAATGCCGAAAACTTGGTCAACATCCAATACTTTTGGTAGCTTTCGCTCCTGTTTTGGCGCATGGATGTGTTTAGCAGGATTGCTATCAATGAGATGTTTTTTGAGTAGATAATTGTAAAAGCTACGTATTGCTGAAAGTTCTCTTTGTAACGATTTGCTACTGATGCCACTTCTATGTCGACTGGCTATATGGTGGCGAATATCTAGTGGCTTAACTGATGTCCAGTTTGATAGCTGTTTGTTTAATAGATAGTTTGTTAATTGTTTGATATCACGTTGATAGCTTTTTAATGTGTGTTCAGAGGCTCTTTTTTCTATCTTCAAGTATTGGAAAAAAGCTGAAAGTGCCAATTGTGCATCAGGGTTCATGTTAATTAGTTTAACAACTTAGAGGCTTTTCAGCTTGAAATTTTTACATTGAATCATAGCAAGTTGAAACCTGCTCTTCAAAGTGAACTAGCCAAGCCTTTGTCAAAGGCTAGTTGGATAAAAGGCTAATTAGACGAGTTCCAATGACTTCGCTCATTTGGGTTAGGAATAAGTTTCCCATGTTGTAATGGAAACGCTTTTCGTCTCGACTACCAATAGCTATAAGGCCATCTAGTTTGGTAAAAGACATTGGAATAATGGCACAAGATTTTACTTCTGGAGCAACATTGCTTCCAAATAAAAATTTAGCTTGAGCTAATGTCGGATAACCGCATGTTGATTTATTAGTTGTAAGTTCCTTTTCAAAATGAATCAATTTTTTATTATTAGATTTAACAAAGACTTTGCTAACTGGAGGAGGAACATTATCTTTAATAATACGAATAGCAGTAAAATCAGTTAAAAAACAGTCGGCAAATACTTTATCTAGGTTAGAAACAAGTTCTTTAATCGTTTTTGCTTCAATCAATGCAAGTGCCAGCTCGTGCATTCGATTGGAAGAAGTATCATTTTCTTTAGCAATTTCAATTAGGTCTATGAGTTGGTCTTCTTGATAATGATGCTTGCTTCTAAATATTTCTAGTTGTTTGGAAATTAAAGAAACAGCACTACCACTGGGATGAGGGATGAACATACTCTCAAGTAAGTCTAAATGATCATGAAAAAATTCAGGATGTTTCTGTAAGTAGTTTTCAACTTGTTGTGAGCTGAGGTGATACGGATCTATATTATCTTTTAATGGTTTTACATTGCTCATAGGTTTATTTGTCCTTCAAAAACAGAAACTGCCGGGCCTTTCATTAATACTGGATGGCCTCGACCAGGCCAGGTTATTAGTAATTTTCCGCCTGGCAGTTCTACACAGATATTTTCTTTATCGAGTAAATTTTGTTCGATGCCTATTATTACTGCAGCGCATGCTCCGCTACCACAGGCTAATGTTTCAGCTGCACCACGCTCATAAACACGAAGTTTAATGTGCTGCCGATTAATTATTTGCATAAAACCAATATTAGCTCGTTCTGGAAAAAAAGGATGACTTTCTAATGATTTTCCTAAGTCAGAAACAGGAGCTGAATTAATATCATGTACTTGTATTACGGCATGCGGATTACCCAGAGATACTGCCCCAAAGGCTTTCTCAGTATTATTGACAGGAACTGTATAAAAATGAGCTTCTTGATCAGCTTTTATAGGGATATCTCTAGGAGAGTGTCTAGGAACCCCCATGTTAACAGTAATAAGGCTATCATTATCAAAGGTTAATACCAATTGTCCTGCATTGGTATCAACCCAAATTGCATTTTTGTTAGATAATTTTTTATCACGTACAAATCGAGCAAAACATCTGGCACCATTGCCACATTGTGAAACCTCATTTCCATCCGCATTAAAAATGCGGTATTTAAAATCGGCATTGTCACTGATTGGGCTTTCAATAAGTAAAAGTTGATCGAAGCCTATGCCCAAGTTCCTATCTGCCATCAACTGAATTTGTTCAGTTGATAGAGAGATAGATTGATTAATCGCATTGATAACAACAAAATCATTACCTAAACCATGCATTTTTGTGAAGTTGATCATTTTATCTAAGGTATTAATTTTTCCCCTGCCCATAGTTGAGGAATGGTTTCTCTTTCTCTAATAACATGTATTTTATCACCATCAACCATAATTTCAGCAGTGCGTGGCCTTGAGTTATAGTTAGAACTCATACTAAAGCCATAAGCTCCAGATGATCGAATAGCTAATAAATCATTGGGCGCTAAACTAAGAGTACGATCTTTTCCTAAAAAATCGCCTGTTTCACAGACAGGGCCAACGATGTCCCATTTCATTTCAGAAGAGGAGCTTTCTCTGTTGACCGGAATAATATCTTGCCAAGCACTATATAAAGAAGGCCGAACTAAATCATTCATCGCAGCATCAACAATAGCAAAATTTTTATGCTCAGTTGGTTTTAAATATTCAACTCGAGTAATCAATATACCCGCGTTACCTGCAATAGCTCTACCTGGTTCTAATGCTATTTCATAATCAGTCGTTCGTAATCGTTTTAAAATAGCAGCTACATATTCTGCAGGTTCTGGTGGTTGCTCATTTTGATAACGAATCCCCAGCCCTCCTCCTAAATCAATATGATGTAACTTAATACCATCTTGTTGTAAAGTATTGATAATATCAAGAACTTTTTCTAGTGCGGCTAAAAAAGGGGCAGTTTCTGTTAATTGTGAACCGATATGGCAATCTATCCCAATAATTTTTATGTTATCCATTTTGGCTGCACGACGATATTCAGATAGCGCTTGTTGAATAGCAATGCCAAATTTATTTTCTTTAAGTCCTGTTGATATATAAGGGTGTGTTTTTGCATCGACATCAGGGTTGACACGAAAAGAAACAGGAGCAATAACGCCTAGTTGCCCAGCTAGTTGATTTATTCGATCTAGCTCGCCACTTACCTCAATATTAAAACATCGGATACCCATTTTTAGTGCAGCGATAATTTCATCTTCCCGTTTACCTACACCAGAAAAAATAATTTTTTTAGGGTCTCCCTCGGCTGTCAGCACTCTCTCTAGCTCACCTAATGAGACGATATCAAACCCAGAGCCTAATCGAGCTAGTACATTGAGGATAGCAATATTTGAATTGGCTTTTACAGAATAACAAATTAAATGAGGGTGTTTGCCGAAGGCTTGGTCAAAAGCATTCCAGTGTTTTTCAAAAGTAGCTCGGGAATAGATATAGCAGGGGGATCCATGCTGAGCAATAATATCTTCAACAGCGACATCCTCTGCAAATAGAGTGTTATTTTTGTAATTAAAGTAGTCCATTTTATAATTCTTCTTTTTCTACATGAATAGGAGCTTCTTGGTCTGGAAGGTAAAGATGGCCAGTTTGTCCACAGGCTTGCAGAGCGAATATTAGTAAGAGAAAATACTTTTTCATTTGGTCGTTCAATGTTTTAGTGATAATAGAAAGGCTGTGGTTAGAAATATAAAAATAACTAACTAGCATCATAAATGAATAGACTAAATGAACAATAGTAAATGTGCAATGTCCATTTAGGAGTTGCCATGATTAATTAAAGTGGCATTATTATTTTTTGGAACAATGATTTATAAAAAGATAATATAATTTTCAAGAGGATAGAATGTGGGGGGAGGAAATGTAGTTTGAGAGTGGCGATATTCTTTGAATCAGGTCACAAAAAATGAAATAATAGATTTATTTTGTTTCAAAAAGTAATGGTTTAATTTGTAAGTCGTTCTTTTTGGCGTGTTTTTTGCTTAAATTGTTTTTTAGTCGCTGACGATTTAAGCCCTTGTACTTAACATGAGTACTGGTACATTTAGGAGAATCAATAATGAAAAGGATAACTCTTTCTATATCGATAATTACACTTGCTTTAATTGTTACAGCAAATTTTTTTTTCTGGGCCTATGTAAATCAACCTGACGAAGTCCAGTCATGGGAAGGGTTAATGATGGGGGTCTCTTTTAACCCTGCTCGTCGTGATGATAACCCTCAAGAAAACCGTTTTCCTACTGAAGAAGAAATAGAGCAAGATCTTGCTCTATTAGAAGGAAAAGTTCATGCAGTACGTACATATAGTATGCTGAATGGACTTGATCGAGTGCCTGAGTTAGCTGAATTATATGATCTTAATGTAACCTTAGGCGCATGGGTTAGTCTCGACCCTGAACAAACTCAAAAAGAAATAGATGCCTTAATAAAAACAAGTAGGCAGGATCATAAAAATATTGTCCGTACAATCGTTGGTAATGAGTCAATTATGAGAAATGAGATAACGGTCGAGCAACTTATTCCGTATCTTAGACAAGTGCGTAAGAATACATGGCGCCCTGTTAGTACTTCAGAAACATGGGATATTTGGATGAAAAATCCAGAGCTTGCTGATGAAGTAGACTTTATAGCGGCTCATATTTTACCTTACTGGGAAGGTATTCCTGCAGATGAAGCAGTAAATTATGTTTTTGATCGGTACAATGAATTACAGGAAGCTTTTCCAGATAAACAGATTGTTATTACTGAAGTGGGTTGGCCTTCTTCGGGGCAGCCTCAACGGCAAGCTGAAGCCAGCTTGGTAAGCCAGGCTAAATTTGTTCGTGATTTTTTAAACAGAGCTAAAGAAGAAGACTTAACCTACTATGTGGTTGAAGCATTTGATCAGCCATGGAAACAATCTATGGAGGGTTCTGCCGGTGCTTATTGGGGGCTCTTTAATGCACAGCGAGAACCCAAGTTTGCTATGTATGGAGACGTATTGGATTTACCTAATTGGAAGGATTGGGCATTAGGTGCAGCTGTTCTAAGTATGATTTTAATGACAGTATTCCTTTTTACAAGGAGTAGTATGAAATTATCTGGGAAGATATTTTTTGGTATTATTGCTAATTTATCAGCGTCAACAATTGCATGGACTGCTTCAATTGGTGCGAGCCAATATCAAACTAGTTTGAGCTTTTTTCTTTGGGGGTTATTGTTAGCCATGCAAGCAATGGCAATCATTGTCTTGTTAGTAGAAAGCTTAGAAATTTCGGAGGTTCTTTGGAACAAAAAAAGTGAAAGAAGTTTTGGAGCCTTAACTGCTCCAGATAATTATGTTTACCCAAAAGTTTCTATACATGTACCTATTCATAATGAGCCACCAGACATGGTGAAAAAAACCTTGGCTGCATTGGCTGAGCTTGATTACCCGAGTCTTGAAGTGTTAATTATGGATAATAATACAAAAGATCCTGCTGTATGGCAGCCTGTTGAAGAAGAGTGTAAGCGACTTGGGGATAAATTCCGTTTTTATCATTTAGAAAATTGGCCAGGATTTAAGGCTGGAGCCATTAATTATGCGCTTGAACAAACGGCTAAAGATGCTGAGATAATTGCTGTTATTGATAGTGACTATTTAGTGGAGCCTCATTGGCTTAAAAGCTTAGTTCCTTATTTTGAAAAGCAAGACGTGGGTTTTGTTCAGGCACCGCAAGATTATTGGGACTGGAAAGATAATGGCTTTAAAGCTTTTTGTCATTGGGAATATGCAGGCTTTTTTCAGATTGGAATGGTTCAGCGGAATGAATCTAATGCGATTATTCAGCATGGAACGATGACCTTAATTAGGAAAACAGCGCTTGAAGAAGTTGGAAAATGGGGTGAGTGGTGTATTTGTGAAGACAGTGAACTTGGTTTGCGTTTATATCGTGCAGGTTATGATTCTGTTTATGTAAAAGATTCATTTGGGCAAGGTGTCACTCCTGATACTTTATCTGGCTACATGACACAGCGTCATCGTTGGGTTTATGGTGCAATGCAAATTTTAAAACGCCATTGGCGAGCTTTATTGTTAGGGAATAAAACAGATTTAACACCCGCACAACGATACTATTTTGTTGCAGGATGGCTACCATGGTTTTCAGATGCTTTATCCTTATTATTCACCTTTGCTAGTTTATTTTTGACAGCCAAAATATTAATTGACCCGATACATGGTGAGCTCCCTGTTAATGCTTTTATTTTACCCACTATTGGTCTATTTGGATTTAAGATTACACGGACAGTGTGGTTATATCAGGCTAGGGTAAAGTGTTCTGTTCTTCAAACAATAGGTGCTGCAATAGCTGGGTTAGGCCTTACACATACCGTTGCAAAAGCAGTTTGGCAGGGATTATTTACTTCTGGACGTCCTTTTTTACGGACACCTAAGTTTGAAAAACAAAGACCTTTTTTAGCTGGCTTAGTGACTATTCGTCAAGAATTATTCTTTTTGACGTTGTTATGGTCAGCTGCCTATGGAATGATGTCACTCGAACATTTTAGTAACCTTAATGGACAGTTATGGGTTGGAGTATTATTGGTTCAATCAATGCCTTATGCCGCATCATTCTTTTTACTTATGGTTAATGTGTTTCCTAATTTTGGGTTATCGTTATTAGTACCGAAAGAAAAGAGAGTACAAAAAGTAGAAAAGTGAGTTGTTGATATTTTAAAGGAGGAGGGGGGTAATAGTTTGCTGAGTTGACTATTATTTTCTTAATAGAAGAAGGTGTATTAGATGTGGCCTATTAAAAAATAGGCCATTGCCATAATAGATTTAGACTAAACCCCGAAGAACTGACTGCTGGATTGGTATGATCGACGGTATCTTTGTATTTAAAATTAACTGTCCAATCTGTTTTTAAACCAGAAAAAGACCCGACTGACTTCCAGTCTAGTTGAGCACCAATATTAAGAACATCCCTGTGAGTAAGGCCATTATTACTTTGATAATTCTTATATCCTGAGGTTAGCCTAAGGTTAGCAGGGACTGATACTGACTTATAAACTAGGCCAAGAGATGACTCCATTTTATTTAGTTTATTGCTGTAATCATGGGAATGTAAGTCAATGCTATAACGATAAGATGAAACAATTGATAACAGTTGATGAGGAAAGAGAGTGCTCGTAAAATAGAGCATTTTTTGTTGATAGGCATCATGTTCATCAATATCACTTTGGGAACTAAATTGTTTTATTTCCGTCGAGAAATTTAAATAGTCATCAACAAAGCGAAATTTTGTTTTGAACAAATTTAATGAACCTTGATATGTTTGGATATAGTTAGGAGCAATGAACTTACGTCTTTCTCCAAGACCATAAGAAATAGCAATTTCTGTTAAAGGACTAGAGGTAAGGGGGTAACTTGTTTCTATTTCATACCAGTTGTCAAAGGAATGAGTGTTAGATGTATTACTGGAGGAGGTATTTGTCCAGGATTCTAAATACGTTGCTTTAATCTTTAGTTTTTTAATGTTTAAAGAGAGCCACGAGTCATATCCTGTTTTACCTTTTTTCTTGCTGTATTTTGAGTCGAAGTTTCCTTTGTATTGCTGACCGACGGAATAATAGTTAAAACCATAACCAATAACACCTCTCTTGCCACTGACTCCAAGAGTTAGTAGGTATTTTCCCCAGTCTGCTAATCCTGAATTTGCACGTTTACCATGATTTCCATAAACAAGCTCACCTGAACCTTGTAAAAAATCGGGTAATAAGGAGGTTTGCATTCCTAACCGCCAAGAGGTTGTTGATGGAAGAGCATTAGAGTGATTTGCCTCAACTTTTTGAGGTTTCTTATTTTTTTTTAAATCAAAAGAGAAGTCATAATCATTAGCTTGAGTAGCAATTGAATAAAACAACAAAGTGTTGATTAAAAAAATGATTTTGATGACACAAAATCTCATTAAAAAAATACCTAAAGGGTGAAAATAAAAAAAAATTAAATTACTAGCAAATTATAGCTTTTACCTCAAAAATAATAATAAATATCTTCATTTATTAATGAACACCACAGAATAAAATGCAGGGTCACTATGCCTCAGCTACTTTCTTCAATCAAGCCATTAAATAGAAATAGTCTTGATATAAAAAAGAAATAACAAGGTTGGCCTTGAAATCCGGTACTACAACCTAGGTTATTATTGTTCTAAAGCGGGTTAAATTCTTTTCAGCCATAAGACTAAAAAACAAGCAATTTATAAAGTAACAGCTATTATAAAAAAAGGCTTATTACTAAAATAAATTTAACAATGACTTATAAATTACCACATTTAAAAGACTTTGATGCACCTGTAAAGGTTTTATTTACAGGTTATCTAACTGCAGTTGCAGTAGGCTATTTTTTTGCAGTTGTTCAAATCATGTTTACACATGGGATGGCTGATGGAGAGTTTGGTTTATCTCTAGATGATATTGTTTATAGTTATTACGGTAATCGATCAGGGACTGTTCTGGAATCAAAGTTGAATGGCTCTATGAAAGATAATGCAACAGAACACGAACGTTTTGTCATTATGCAATGGGATAGAGAAGGAGGGAATGAGTCTGACTATGCTTCGACGGGTGTTAAAAAAATTATAGAAACTAAATGTGTTATGTGTCATAACGAAGGTGCATCAGGGATACCTGATTTTACCAAATTTGAAGAACTTCATGAATTAACTAAGGAGGATGAAGGTGCTACTTTTGCATCGTTAACCCGAGTTTCGCATATTCATTTGTTTGGTATTAGTTTTATTTTTATGTTTGTTGGGCTTATTTTTAATTTTGCTGAAACCAGTACAAATAAATATAAATGTATTGCGATTGGTATGCCATATACCTTTTTAATTGTTGATATTTTTTCTTGGTGGTTAACTAAGTTGCATCCTATGTTTGCCTCACTGATTATGCTTGCCGGTGGAGGGATGGCAATAGCATTTATTTTTATGTGGGTTGTTTCTTTGTTGGAAATGTGGTTCTTTGAGAAAGCATTTGTCAATGCAGAAGGTAAGCGACACCCACTTTGGAGTACTTATGTAGAATCAAAATTACAAAAAATAGGCTGTGATGATGCAACAACATTACTAAAAAAATTGGGTTGCTTTAGTCGAAAAACACTCTATTTGTTATGGAAAAAATGGTTGGAATTAGGGTTACCTTTTGTTAAAAAAATACTGGAAAAAAATAATTAAGATCAATGGGAGTGGCACAGAAGATTGTTTTAGCTATGGTTATTCCAATTTTTTTATGGTTTGCCTATGAGCGCTTTTCAATATTCGTAAACTCTGACACTCATTTTGCAGTGATTACATCCTGTGAAGGAAAATGGACTGAAGTTAATACTAATAATAGGCCTCACTCGGGGGTTTCAACTTCATCACGTCGTCAAGTTGTACTTTATGTGCCTGTTGCAACATCACAAGATAACTTGAAGGGAAAGGGAACTTTTTGGACTGATAATGCATTTTGTCAACGAATGCTAGGGCAAAAAACACATATATTAGTTGATAAGAATGACGCTAAAAAGGGTTATATTTATAACTATATTCAATTTTGGTTTTTACCGTTATTTTTCCTATTATTCTCGATACTTTTTATTTCTTTTGATAAATCTGTATTATTTAATAGACTCGTTTTCTTTGTTTTTGTTCTCGTTGCAACATTTTTTATTTTAAAAGAAATTAACCTTTTGTCCGCTGTTCTGAAAAGAATAGGTATTACATATTCAGTTGAAAAAACATCTCAGTTAGAGCGTTGTATAAATGCCGCGTTAGCAAAAGAAGGCATTTTAGATGAGGGGAAAATAAAGGAGCTATCTTGTCAGGCGGGAGGTATTACTGATCTAACACGAGTTGCTAGCCTTATTAATTTAGAAAAACTATTTATACAAGATAATAATTTAGTCTCATTTGATAGTATTCCTCTGCTCACCAAATTAAAAGTACTTCATGTTTCCGGGTCAAAAACACTTACTTCACTTGATGGAATTTCTAAATTAGTAAGTTTAGAGACCTTAGTCGCTAATAAATGTTCAATTGTAGATATTTCAGACATGGAGCCGTTAACTGAGGTAACAGAAGTTCAATTTATGATGAATAAGATAAAGGATATTTCTGCACTTAGTAGTCTGAAAAAACTCAAAAAAATAGGACTAAACTACAATGAAATAGCTGATATTTCATCTTTAAATCATCTGAGTAAACTTGAAAAAGTCGAGCTAAGTCATAATAAAATCTCTAAGGTTGACTCACTTTCAGATAAGAAAAAATTGAGGCGGTTAACATTGTATAGTAATACGATCAGTTCAATTAAACCCTTATTTAGTAATACCGCGATGAAAAAATTTGGTATTTCAGGAAATAAGCAAGTTGATTGTTTGGAAGTGGCTAAAATTAAAAATATACTTGTTTCTAATGCAAAAGTATGGGGGCCAAAAAAATGTGACTAAGGACTGAGAATTTTATAAAACCCGAAACTGACTTGTCTTTTTGTCCAGTTTCTGTGTTGTAAAAATAGTTTCATAGCTTGCTATGCGCCTATTTTTACGCCTTGAAACTGAACAAAAACCCTACGCCAGTTTCGGGTTTTATTTCATCCTCAGTCCTAATGAGTTGATTCATCAACAACTCGTTCGGCTGGAAAACAAGCCGTAAAGATAGAACCTTTACCTACGGTACTTTGTATATCTAACCTGCCTCCATGACGTTGTACAACATGGAGGACTATTGCCATGCCTAGCCCTGTACCACCTTTATCTCTTGAACGTCCTTTATCTACTCGATAAAACCGTTCCGTTAGATGAGGGATATGCTCTGTAGAAATTCCTTGTCCATTGTCTTTAACCGTAAGCCTCGCTTCGCCCCAAGGGTGTTTTTTCCATTCGACTTTTACATGAGTTCCACTTCGTGTGTGACGAATCGAATTATGGATTAAATTGCTACAGACACTCATAATTTCTGTTTCTATACCTTTTAGTTTTAGGTGGCTATCAATATCTGTTTCTAATGTATGCGTGCCTTCCGTCGTTAAAGTCGCTTCTTCTGAGCAAATATTTTTTAAAATTAAAGGAAGGTCAATAATGGCACTCGCGTTGTTATTTAAGTCAGAATTTTCTAGGCGCGAAAGGTTTAACAAGTCCTCAATAATGCGCTGCATTCTAGATGATTGGTCAGTGGCTGAAGCAATTGCAGTTTGCAAGTGTTTTGGCAGGTTTTCATCTTCTTGTAAAATCTCTAGGTATCCCTTAATGACAGTTAAGGGTGTTTTTAGTTCGTGAGAAGCATTGGCAATAAAATTTTTACGCATTTGCTGAAGTTGTATACGCTCACTAATATCTTCTGCGATGAGAAGTTTTTGTTTTTGTTGAAGATGAATAAGTTGTATTGCTAATCTACGACCATGGCTGGGAGGGAACGTAATTTCAATTTTTGTAGAGTTTTGTGAAGAAAGAAACGGTTGAAGTTCTGGAAATCGTAAAAGATTATCAATGCGTTGCCCTCGATCCTTTTTATGATCGATATTTAAATAGTCTAAAGATGCTTTGTTCGCCCAGTCAATTTCGTTATATTTATTAAGTACTATCGTTCCATAAGGAAGTCCTGAAATAATATCTTGAGAGCGCTTAAGTAGTTTAGCCATCCGTTTTTTGCGTAGATTACTCTTTTTTTGAAGTCCTTGTATTTTATGATTAATATGAGCCCACAATCCATCACTATCAGGCAGTTTTCTGGATTTGGCTCCATTTTCTAACCAAATATTAAGCTGATGAAGCTTATACAAGAGCCATAGAATAAAACCAAATAGAGAAATAGTTAGGCTAATAAGCCATTGCCCGCTCATCATTCCCCCTAGTGAAGCAAGAAACAACACTAGCATAAAGCGTAAACGTTCATTACCCCAGAAACTATTATTCATCAGGGTTATCAATAAACCGGTAACCTGCACCACGAACAGTCATTATCATATTATCAACATGATAAGGTTTTAGTAGTTTTCGTAAACGTAAAATATGTACATCAACAGTACGTTCTTCAATAAATATTCCTTGCCCCCAAACCTGATCAAGTAATTGAGATCTTGTATGTAAGCGGTTGGGTCTACGCATTAAATAATGCAGTAAACGAAACTCTGTCGGGCCAATTTTTATATTTTTTTCTTGAATTTTTAATTCATTATTATCAAGGTCTAAAGAAATACCACCTTTTGTGATAATTTTTTTTTCATTGATTCCTTGTGATCGACGAATTAAAGCCCTAATTCGTGCATATAATTCCTGTAAAGATACGGGTTTAGCCATATAGTCATCCGCACCAGCATCTAATCCTTCAATTTTATCCATTTCTTCTGCGCGGGCTGTGAGCATAATGATTGGGATGTCTTTTTGTACTGGATTTTTGCGAATTATTTTGATTATTTGCGGTCCACTTTGATCGGGTAACATCCAATCAAGCAAAATTAAATCTGGATTAGTTTTATTCAGAATATCTAAAGCTTGCTCCCCATCTTTGGCATCTTGAACTAAAAAATTTTTACCCGTAAGAAAATGATGTAACATTTCTCTAATAGGGTGATCATCTTCAATAAGTAACAGATTTAACATAAGGGTAGCCTACTTAGTTGTTAGAAACGACTGGGGTTCGCTTAGGACTGAGAATTTTATAAAACCCGAAACTGACTTGTCTTTTTGTCCAGTTTCTATGTTGTAAAAATAGTTTCATAGCTTGGTATGTGCCTATTTTTACACCTTGAAACTGAACAAAAACCCTACGCCAGTTTCGGGTTTTATTTCATCCTCAGTCTTTAAGACGTAATATCTTTACCCGGGAAATAGTCGGCAAGTACATCATCCAAGTTTGTATGACGAATATCAGCGCCTTTCACAAGATACACAACATATTCACAGATGTTTCTTGAATGATCACCTATGCGTTCTAATGAACGAGCACACCAAGTGACTCGTAATACATCCTTGATATTTCTAGGGTCTTCCATCATATGGGTAATCAGTAAGCGAGACACACTATTATATTCAGTATTTATTTGATCACCTTTTGCAATGATTTTCATAGCCAACTCAGTATCCATTCGAGCAAATGCATCCAATGCATCATGCAACATACTAAGAACTAACTGGCTTAAATGAGTCAGTTCAGTATGCATTGTATTTTTTGCTTGTTTTTTTGCCAATTTAATAGAATAGCGACCAATTTTTTCTGCTTCATCACCAATGCGTTCAAGATCGGTAATAACTTTTACAACAGCAATCACTAGTCTTAAATCTTTTGCTGCTGGTTGATTACGGGCAATAACTTGTACACATTGTTCGTCAATAGTAACTTCCATTTTATTGACTTTATAATCAGAAGTTGCCACTTCTTCTGCTAGCTCTGCATTACCTTCTAATAATGCTTTTACTGCATTATCAGCTTGAGATTCTACTAACCCACCCATAGTCAGCACATTATTTCGAATGCCTTCTAAATTTTGACCATAACGGTGTGAAATATGTTGTCCTAATTGCATATTGTTTCCTTATCCAAATCGTCCTGTAATATAGTTTTCTGTTAATTGATGTTCCGGGTTAGTGAATACTTTATCCGTATCATTCACTTCTACCAGCTTCCCCATATGAAAATAAGCGGTTCGTTGAGACACCCGAGCGGCTTGCTGCATGGAGTGAGTAACAACTGCAATGGTATACTTTTCTTTTAATTCATCCATGAGTTCTTCAATGATTGCTGTTGCAATTGGGTCAAGTGCAGAAGTCGGTTCATCCATCAAGATAACTTCTGGGTCTACGGCAATGGCACGGGCAATACAAAGACGTTGTTGTTGTCCTCCAGATAATCCTGTGCCTGGTTTTAATAAATCATCTTTTACTTCTTTGAATAACCCCGCTTTAATAAGACTAGCTTCTACCACATCGTCTAATTCAGAACGATTACTTGCTAGGCCATGTAATCTTGCTCCATAAGCTACATTGTCATAAATAGACTTTGGAAAAGGATTGGGTTTTTGAAAAACCATGCCTACTCTTGCTCGTAACAAAACAGGATCTTGGTCTTTGCCATAAATATCTTCACCATCTAAAGTATGTTCGCCTGTAACTCGACAAATAGGGATGGTGTCATTCATTCTATTTAATACTCTAAGATAAGTTGATTTGCCACAACCAGAAGGGCCAATCATGGCAATAATTTCATTTTCACCTATATCTAGGTTGATGTTAAAAATAGCCTGTTTTTCTCCATAAAAGACATCACAGTTTCGTGAACTCATTTTAGGGTTTTTTATCAACGGTTTTCCCACAGTACCTGATATTTCAACATCAAATTCTTGGCGTGTGTTGTCTGCTTGGGATATGACTTCAGCTGATTCTGATGATCCTTTGGCCATACTAGGAAGTGTTTCAATTATGTCTGTCATTTTTCTCATTCAACTAGATGGTTTACCAACGATGCTCAAACTTCTTACGAAGCATAATAGCAATTATATTCATCATAACTAAAAAACCTAATAGTATCATGATGGCGGCTGATGTTCGCTCTGAAAAAGCCCGTTCAGGGCTATCAGACCAGAGATAAATTTGTACGGGCATAACCGTTGCAGGATCCATAATACCCCCAGGTACTTCAGCAACAAAAGCGACCATACCTATCATCAATAAAGGCGCTGTCTCACCTAATGCTTGAGCCATTCCGATAATAGTTCCGGTAAGAATTCCTGGCATAGCAAGAGGTAAAGTGTGATGAAAAAGTGTTTGCATTCTAGAGGCACCCAAACCAACAGCTGCTTGCTTAATTGAAGGAGGAACTGATTTAATGGCGGCACGGCTCGCGATAATTATTGTAGGCAGCGTCATTAAGGTCAGTACTAGACCACCAATTAAGGGTGTAGATCGAGGGATTCCAAAAAAACCGATATACACGGCTAAACCTAATAAACCAAAAACAATAGAAGGCACTGCGGCCAGGTTGTTAATATTTATTTCTATAAAATCAACCCAGCGATTATTTTGTGGAGCAAATTCCTCAAGGTAAGCTGCTGCTGCAACAGCGATAGGAAATGAAAGCGATAAAGTGACTAACATGGTAAATATAGAACCCATAATGGCACCTTTTACGCCAGCTTGTTCTGGCTCTCTTGAGTCACCTGCTGTAAATAAAACTGTGTTAAACCTTCTTTCT
This sequence comes from Methylococcales bacterium, assembly GCA_023145835.1. Lineage (GTDB taxonomy): Bacteria > Pseudomonadota > Gammaproteobacteria > Methylococcales > Methylomonadaceae > QPIN01. The sequence goes on along the minus strand of JAGLDH010000019.1, from coordinate 40,429 downwards.
AAACGACCTTCAGCTATTAATTTATCAATCCAGATAAGTTGGTAATCTTTAATGCGTCTGTCAGATTCAGGAAGTGAGCGGTCAATATTTCCTTTCATAAAAACATCAATATCATCTTTTGCCAGAAACCAAAAAGATTGTTTTGTTCCTAAAAGACGAGGATCTGCTAACACTTTATCTCGTACAGCATATTGAGCCGATTTACTGACTAAATTGTTTCGTGCACGTTTTTGTTTGCGTCCTTTAGCCTTAGGAAACATTTGCTTGAGGCTATTTTTAATCACTTTTTGATAGCTTGCTGAGAATAAAACATCTTCTTCAGAAAACTTATTAATGCCTAGTGTTGCTTCATCAAGCTCAATATCCAACTTGATATAAGTTTGCTGAAAAGCTGGCCAGCCTTTGCTAAAAATAGTGACGAGTAATACTATCAAAAAAATAAAGCTAATGATAATAGACATTAAGCCAAAAAAACGGAAGCGCTTTTCTCTGGCATAACGCTTTTTTAACCCAGCCTTAATGATTTGTGTTGTCTCTTTCATATTCTTTAGACCTAGTTAGTCGTATTGTTCACGGTATTTACGGATGACATGCAACGCAATAAAGTTAAGTAATAATGTAATGGTGAATAAGCCTAAAGCTAGTGCAAATGCAGCTAATGTTTTTGGGCTATCAAACTCTTGGTCACCTGTTAATAGTGTCACTATCTGTACAGTCACCGTGGTAACTGCTTCTAATGGATTGATCGTTAATTTAGCTGATAGACCCGCTGCCATCACCACTATCATGGTTTCACCAATAGCTCTTGATGCAGCCAGTAGAACACCGCCAACAATACCGGGTAATGCCGCAGGAATAACGACTTGTCGAATTGTTTCAGATTGGGTTGCCCCAAGACCGTAAGAACCATCACGCATTGATTGTGGTACTGCAGAAATAACATCATCAGAAAGAGAAGAGACGAAAGGAATAATCATGATTCCCATTACCAGTCCTGCTGCTAAAGCACTTTCAGAGGCGACACTTAGTCCAATACTTTCACCCACATCACGGAGAAAAGGTGCAACAGTTAATGCAGCAAAGAAACCATAAACAACGGTAGGAATACCAGCGAGAATTTCTAAAGTTGGCTTAGCAATTGAGCGGAGTGTGGGGCTTGCATATTCAGACAAATAAATCGCAGCCATCAACCCTAATGGCACAGAAATTATCAACGCAATAGCTGAAATCAGCAGAGTACCTATAAACAGAGGAATAGCACCAAATGAGCCAGAGCTACCCACTTGGTCTGATCGAATAGATGTTTGTGGACTCCAATGGGTTCCAAACAAAAAGTCTGTGGGAGGTACTGCCTTAAAAAATTGAACCGATTCAAATAAGACTGAGAAAACGATGCCAATGGTTGATACAATCGCAATGGATGCACAAAGAATCATTGTCCAGCGCATGACAGTTTCTACCATGTTTCTAGCACGCATTTCTGGTTTGATTAAACTTCGCCCAATGAGCATACCGAGTAGAGCAACTACGAAGACAATGACGGTCTTAGCAAGTAAACTGATTTGCTCTAGCCTATGGTAATGAAAGGCAGCTTCTTTTTTGATCATGTCAGTTTCAGCGTCGATGTTACCAGAGCTGGCTATATTCTTTATTTCATTAATAATGAGCCCTAGTTCATCTTTAGACTGCATTTGAACACTTTCTGGAAGACCTGAAATCGTTAAAGAAGTAATAATTGAGGCGTTAAAAGATGACCAAAGAGCTAAGATTAATAGGGCTGGAATACCTGCCCAGATAGCAACCATAAAGCCGTAATAATTAGGGCGAGAATGAAGATTACGTCGACCTTTTCGGACAGTGGAAACAGCAAGAGATCGCTTGCTTCCAATGAAAAAACTGAAAAGTAGTAGAGCGAGTAAGGTGCTTAGGAGAGTTTGTATTGGCATTCTAGATTCTCGTTAGTTATGCAGTTTATATCTTCCTACCATGAATATACAAAGAAATAGGGGGGGTAAGCAAATTTTACTTACTCTGGTGTTTATTCTCTGTGGATTGAATCGTAGATTATAACGTGCATAACGGATACTCTTTATCTACATTTTTTAGGCCACAAAAAAGAGAGAGTCGAGGGTATAAACTTATAAGTTATACCCGTCGGCTCTGTTTTTTTAAATAAGTTTATTCATCTGTAAATTTTAGTTGTTTTAGTGAGTTTGCCGATATACCCATATCCTTACGTTCTGCCTCACCTAAAGGAATAAGTCCTTTTTCAGTTAAATATCCCTCTTCTCCCCATGTCTCGTCTGAAGTGAATTCAGTAATAAATTCAGCTATACCTGGCACTTTTCCCACATGGTCATTTTTGACGTAAAAGAACAATGGACGAGAAATAGGATATTTTCCATCAGCAATATTTTCAAATGTGATGTCAACCCCATCAATGATAGCTCCTTTCACTTTATCTGAGTTTTGATCTAAGAAGCTGAAACCAAAGACGCCGAGTGCATTAGGGTTTTTTTCTAACTTTTGAACAATTAAATTATCGTTTTCTCCTGCTTCGATATATGCACCATCTTCGCGTACTGTATGACAAATAGTTTTATACTTGTTTTTATCCTGCTTTTTAAGTGCTTTTATCCAATCAAATGTCTTACATCCACCTTCGAGTGCAAGCTCTGCGAAGGCATCTCTTGTGCCAGATGTTGGAGGAGGGCCAAGTACTTCAATTTTAGTTGAAGGTAACTCTGAGTTTACATCTTTCCACGTTTGATATGGATTCGCGATTAAAACCCCCTCTTTATCACCAGGAACTTTTTTTGCTAAGGCTAAAAAAATATCTTTACTTGTTAAATTTAATGCTTTGCCCTTTTTTGCATTAGCTATCGCAATTCCATCAAAACCAACCTGTATTTCAGTTATGTTTGTTACACCATTTTTAGCACATGATTCAACTTCACTCTTTTTGATACGGCGAGATGAATTGGTAATATCAGGTGTGTTAATTCCATTACCGGAACAAAATAATTTAAAACCACCGCCTGAGCCAGTTGATTCGATTTTTGGTGTTTTGAATTTGGTCTTCTTACCAAACGTCTCTGCAACGACAGTTGCAAAAGGATAAACTGTAGAAGACCCTACGATTTCGATATAATCACGACCAGCTGCAAAACTACTTGATGCTGCAGTTGTTGTTAAAGCTACTGCAGCAAGGACTGAAAATCTTTTCATTATTTTGTCTCCAATAATCTGAATCCTCATAGTATATGGACTGTGTGACAAATATGTGACAAAAGCTTAAAAACTCTCTTGTTACCTAGAGATTTATATTGACCTTCGTTACAACGAGTCCCAAATTTCATCTACACGAGTAATAACCTCTTCGGACATTACAATAGGTTTCCCCCATTCTCTATTCGTTTCACCTGGCCATTTATTAGTCGCATCAAAGCCTACTTTAGAGCCTAAGCCAGAAACTGGAGAGGCGAAGTCTAAATAATCTATGGGAGTATTTTCTAAAATGGTTAAGTCGCGAGCAGGATCCATTCGTGTGGTGATTGCCCAGATAACATCTTGCCAATTTCGTACATCGACATCTTCATCAACAACAATGACAAACTTGGTATACATAAATTGTCGTAAGTAAGACCACGTGCCTAGCATGACTCTTTTTGCATGGCCAGCATATTGTTTTTTCATACTGATGACGGCCATTCGGTAAGAACAACCTTCGGGCGGCAAATAAAAGTCGATAATTTCCGGAAATTGCTTTTGGAGTATGGGGATAAAGACTTCATTTAGTGCAACGCCTAAAATAGCGGGCTCATCAGGGGGTCTGCCTGTATAGGTGCTGTGGTAAATAGGTGCTTGTCTTTGAGTAATTCTTTCTATCGTAAAAACAGGGAATTCATCAACCTCATTATAGTAGCCAGTGTGGTCACCATAAGGCCCTTCTGCAGCCATTTCATCCGGATAAATAAAACCTTCCAGAACTATTTCTGCACTAGCTGGGACTTGTAGGTCGTTAATTAGGCAGTTGGCAACTTCTGTTTTACTTCCACGTAATAGCCCAGCAAAGGCATATTCAGAGAGTGAGTCGGGTACAGGCGTTACTGCTGCTAAAATGGTTGCAGGGTCTGCTCCTAGTGCAACTGAAACAGGAAATGGTTTGCCAGGATGCTCTTCCTGCCATTCTTTTAAATCTAAAGCACCACCTCGGTGAGCTAGCCAACGCATAATGACTTTGTTTTTGCCAATCACTTGTTGACGGTAAATGCCTAGGTTTTGTCTTTCTTTATTTGGACCTTTGGTAATGACGAGCGGCCATGTGATTAAAGGAGCGGCATCATCTGGCCAGCAGGTTTGAATAGGGAAAACGCTTAAATCTATCTCATCTCCTTCTCGGATAATTTCTTGGCAAGGTGGGGCGTTAATAACTTTAGGCGCCATATTGAGAACTTGCTTAAAAACCGGGATTTTTTCTATCGCATCTTTCATGCCTTTTGGGGGTTCAGGCTCTTTTAGATATGCGAGGAGTTCTCCAATCCCTCTTAGTTCAGTGACAGAATCAGCCCCCATACCCATCGCAACACGGCGAGGTGTGCCGAATAAATTAGCTAGTACAGGAATGTTTGAACCTTTTGGGTTTTCAAATAATAAAGCGGGGCCTTCTTGTTTTAAGGTGCGGTCGCAGATTTCAGTCATTTCTAAATAGGGGTCGACCTCAACGGTAATTCGTTTGAGTTCACCTTGTTTTTCTAATTGTTTTATAAAGTCTCTTAAATCTTTATACTTCATGCTGCAATTCCATTATGTCTGAGCAAGGCATCAATTTGAGGTTCACGGCCTCTAAAATCAATAAATAGAGCCATCGCTTCTTGGCTTCCTCCTTTTTCTAGAATGTGATGTAAGAAGGCTTTTCCAGTGGTTTGATCAAAAATACCTTTTTCTTCAAATAAAGAGTAGGCATCGCTAGAGAGAACTTCAGCCCATTTATAGCTGTAATATCCTGCCGCATAACCGCCTGCAAAAATATGAGAAAAACTGTGTGCAAAACGGTTGAATTCAGGTGCTTTAGAAACAGCAACCCGTTCTCTAATTTTGTTAAGTGTCGTGTATATTTGTCCACCTTTGGCTGGGTTATATTGTTGATGAATTTTAAAATCAAACAAGCTGAATTCTAATTGTCTTACCATTTGCATGCCTGATTGAAAGTTTTTTGCATCTAACATTTTTTGGAACAATGTATTGGGAAGTGATTCGCCTGTTTGATAATGACCAGAAATAAGTGCTAATGCTTCTTTTTCCCAACACCAATTTTCCATAAATTGACTGGGTAACTCAACAGCATCCCACTCCACACCATTGATACCAGAAACGCCTAGATGATCTATTTGAGTTAGCATATGTTGTAAACCATGGCCAAACTCATGAAATAAGGTTGTTACTTCATCATGAGTTAATAGCGCCGGGGTGTCTGCTGTGGGAGGTGTGAAATTACAGGTTAAATAGGCAACAGGATGTTGAACACTATCTGCCGTTTTTTTACGACCTACACAATCATCCATCCATGCTCCACCGCGTTTTTTCTCTCTTGCATAGAGGTCTAAAAAGAAATGACCTCTTAGCTGATCTTTCTCATCTTTAATCTCAAAGAAGCGAGCATCAGTATGCCAACTATCAACGTCTTTAATTTCTATTATGTTTAATCCAAACAGTTTTTCAACAACTGAAAATAATCCAGGTATAACGCGAGTTTCTGGAAAGTAAGTTTTGACTTCTTCTTGAGATAACTGGTAAAAATGTTGGCGCATTTTTTCAGATAAATAGCTGACATCCCACGCTTGTACATCGGTAATATCATAATGTTCTTGTGCAAACTTTTTAAGGTCAGAAAAATCTTGTTGCGCTTGGTTTAAAGATTTATCTGCTAAATCTTCTAAAAATGTAGTCACTTTTTCAGGTGTTTCAGCCATTTTTGTTGCAATGGAATATTCTGCATAATTTTTAAAACCTAGCAGTTGGGCAACTTCATGACGTAAAGCCAACGTCTCTTCCATTACTTGGCTATTATCCCATTCTTCTGATTGAGAACCTTGGTCTGAGGCTCTCGTAGCAAAGGCTGTATAGTGTTCTTTACGGAGTTCTCTGTTATCCGCGTATGTCATGACGGCAATGTACGATGGGAATTGTAGGGTAATCATCCAGCCGTCTTGGTCTTGGCTTTCTGCTGTTTGTTTTGCTTGGGATAATGCTGTTTCTGGCAAACCTGCCAATAGGTTTTTATCTGAAATTAATTGAGTCCATGCATTGGTTGCATCCAATACATTTTCTTCATATTTACTTGATAAGCGAGATAGATCCTGTTTGATTTGTTTATAACGTTGTTGCTTGTCTGCATCTAATCCAATACCTGATAAACGAAAGTCTCTTAATGCATTGGTGATGATTTTTTGTTGAGCAATATCTAAAGATAAATAGTGATTACTTTCAGATATTTGTTTATAAGCAGAATAGAGTGCTTTGTTTTGTCCCATTTCCGTTGAGTATTCGCTCAGCTTAGATAAACATGCGTTATAAGCATCACGCAACTCATCTGTATTAACGACAGAATTCATGTGACTAATGGGGGACCAGGCTTTATTGAGTTTATCTTCACTATTTTCAATAGGTTCAATTAAGTTACCCCAAGTATAAATACTGTTGGCTTGTAATTGCTGATTAACAACAGCTCTAGCTTCTGCTAATAACGTATCAATAGCAGGCGTTATATGCTCTGGTTTTATTTTAGAAAATTGAGGGAGTGTTGAGCTTTCTAGTAAAGGGTTGTTCATAATCTTTAACAGGTTTTATAAGTTTGTTGTGACAAAGTTAGTAGTGAGTATGAAGTAACTGTTGTTTCTGTGAAAGTTTTTTTTATTTTAATGATATGACTTTTTTAGTACATCATAGGAAATATGATCCGCCAATATTTTCATTTGTTTTGAACATGAGATGGGAGTTGTAGCCGTATTTTTAGCTACTGGAGTTGTTAGTTTATTTTTGTTGAGTAGACGAAGAATGGGGTAATTCTAAAAAAATTTATGAGTCAGCTCATTTTTAGTGCATGGCTGCTCAGGTAGAATTAATAGAGATTTCTTAAATAGAGAATGTTTTTAAGGCATCTTTAATTTTTTCTTTTGCATCATGCAGAATATTGAGTGTATTCTCAGGAGAAAGGGATATATTCGTTAGCTTGCTTGCCGCAGGTATTGATATTATCGCCGGTAAATCAGCAGTCTCTTTTTTTCCGATTTTGCTATGCAACCTAGATAAAACGACTATATCTGCAAACGTCAGAGAGTCTTCAGTATGCTGAAACCAGTCATTAGATCGTAATGGAACTTGAATGAATTCTTCAGGAAAGTCCCATTTTTTTAAGATGGATGCTCCGACAATGCCTTTAACAACAGGAATGGATTTAATGATGTCCTCTTCGGTATAAAAGTCTTTGGGTAAATTTGAGATAAAATTGAGAAAAGGTATGACCCCTATGTCACATGTTAGGCCTGCTAATAAAGCTTCTTCAGGAATTTTTTGTTTGCTGATAGAAGCAAGAACAAAGCTTAACCCCGATAGATAAAGACTTTCTTTCCAAAGCGTATCTAAATATTTTGTAATTGCCGGCAATCTTCCTGTAAAAATATTTTTTACGCTTAAGCTAATGACTAAATTTCGTGTCGCATTTAAGCCTATTCTATTGACTGCTTCAAAGCAGCTTTTGGCTGGGACAACAGAAATGTATAGAGGGCAGTTGGCTACTTCAATGAGTTTGGCTGCAATAACAGGATCAAGTTGTACTATTTTAACGGCCTCTTCAATGCCAATATCTTTTTTCATTGCTTCACTTAATTTAGTCGCAATGATAGGTAATGAGGGTATTTCTATTTCATTGTCAATAAAGTGTTGAGCAAAGGATTGCAAAAGTTGGCAATCTTTTAATTCATCTGGAATGATCAATTCAAATGAAGGACTGCTGTCAGAATTGAGAGACATTATTTTTTGTGATACCCGCAAAAAACTGATGTTTGATTTTGCAATTGCTGTTGTCGTATGTTTTATTCCACTGGTGAGCGGGAACCTTGCTTTCGCTTCTGCTGACTCTACGTCATATGATTTATTGTTCTCATCAGATATAGAGACAGTCCCATCTAAAAGATAGATGGCAGAGTCACTTGAATCGTTGATTGTGAAAAGAGTTTTTCCGGCTGGTAACGTTTCAGCTTTTTTTTCAAAAGCAAAAGACTTGAGCTTTTCTTCACTTAAATTTCTGATGGGGATTAATTGTTTTAATTTATCAAGCGATATATCTTCACCTTCAAGGCTGGTAGTGTCTTTTTTTCCTTTAAAAAATGAACTGATTGAAACCATAGATACATCCTGAAATATATATTTTTACAAAGATAAAGGGCTGCGGAGGGTCTGTTAAAAGTGTAGTGAAAATTTGAATAATTTCAAACTTAAGTCGCTAAATATATGAGAGATATTTTTAGTATTTGTATTTTCAAAAAGTATAGCAGATGAGAAAAAATTAGCTTATAAAAAGATTGAACAAGTTTGTTTTATTCAGCTATTTGAGTTTCGATAGTTACTCTAGCGTTTTAGGTTATTTGAAAAGCTTATAGATTAGAGTACTAACTGCTATCAATATGTCTGTTTCGGTTGTATTGGATTGTTGAGGGTAATGATAAGAATCATATACAAGAGATGGGCGTGGACTTCTTTTTTTTTGTTTTTTTTGATTTTTTTCTTCTTTTTCTTTTACTTGAGAGTGTAAAAGTTCGCCACCTGCTTTTTTCCACTCCATTAGATGAGTGATTTCACCATTATCAGTCCAAATCCCATGTTTTTTACAATGATCTATCACAACCCCACTTTTGTGGCTAAAATTCACCCTGTTCATGAGTATTTGGCATACAGGACATTTGATATATTTAACTTTTTTGTTCTTTTTGTACCGATCTTTATTGATGTTAGTGATCAATGGTAAATTTATATTGAAGATATTAGACACAGAGCTTTCTAATAATATATCAATTTCTCCCGGATCAAAAAATAGACCAAAACAACTTTTACAGCGCTCAATGTAAAAAGGTTTTTTTAAATTGAGCGTGATGGTTTGGAGTGCTTCTTCGCAGTGCGGGCACTCGAGGTTTGATTTTTTAGTTGCGATGCTATGCAAGTTTTTTGAATGTAGATCAACGTCATTTCGAATGTTGCAATATCGACAGCGATTGATGTTTGAAGGTAAAGGAGCAGAGCAACTTCTACAAGAGGCCATTTTACATTTTCTCTAAAATAATTTGTTTTTTTGCAGAATATTCTTGTTCAGTGATGAGTTCTGATTCAAACATTTGTTTTAATTGTTTAAGTTTGTTGATTGGGTCATTAGTTGTTGGTTGACTTTGAGATGTATTTGCCTCAAACATTGTTTGAGCCATGTTTTGACCTAATCCAATCCCAGCTCCCATACCCATACCAATTCCTGCCCCCCCCCCTTCATTTTTAGCCGCTTCTCGCATCGCTTCTAATTGTTGTATCTTTGCATAATCTAAACCTACGGCCTTGGCTGCTTGAGCTTCTGCGGTTAGGTCTGCAATTCGGTTGATGCGTTTTAATGTATCTTTGTCAAAGTCTGTGCCTTCTATTCTGAAGTCGGTAACATCAAAGCCAAGTTTACGAAAAACGATGGAAAGTTTTATGGAGATACCGTAGGCAATCTCTTCTCTGTTTGCATCAATTTCAGCATAACTAAACTTACTCTCGGCTAAGTAGTCACTAATTGGTGAAAGAATACGTGCGGAGAGGGTCTCTCTAAAGTCATCTATATAAAAGTCAGTCTGACTACCGACTACGTTAATAAAAAAATCTGAGGGATCGTAAATTCGATAACTATAATTACCGTAAGCTTTTAAGCCAACAGGGAATTTGTATTTTGGGTCGTCATATTTTATGACAGATGTTGTCCCCCATTTTTGATCAAGAATTTTGCTTTTTTTATAAAAATAAATGCTGACTTTATGTTCACTTTCAAAAAACTGCATAAATTTTTTGATTGTAGTCCAGAAAGGAAGGTTGTCAGTTTTTAAATTAATCAAACACTCTTCTTCAATAACTGACTGTACTTTCCCTTCATAAACAAAAATACAGCCTTGGCCTGGGCCAACGATAAGTTTTGATGCATTTTTTATTTCATCTCCATTTTCTGTCCATTGAGAAAGTAAAATATTGGCATGAGGGTTTTTCCACTCGATGACTGATCGTAATTGTCTCTTTATACCGTCTAGTAGTGCCATCCTTACCTCTGTAAAATGTAGATTATTTGTTATGATTATAGTAAAGATTTGGAGAGATTGTGATGATCAGAAAATTTAAAGATATACAGCCAGTGATAGGTGAACATACCTATATTGATGAGACAGCCGTCGTTATCGGTGACGTCGTTATAGGTGATGATGTTTCTATTTGGCCAACTGCCGTTGTTAGAGGCGATGTGGAGAGTATTCGTATTGGAAATGGGTCAAATGTTCAGGATGGTTCTGTTTTGCATGTTTCTCATGCAGGTGATTATTCTGAAAAAGGACATCCATTAACCATTGGAAAAGGGGTCACTATTGGACATAAAGCGGTTGTACACGCATGCACGATCGGTGATTATTGTTTAATTGGAATTGGCGCAATCATTTTGGATGATGCAGTGCTAGACGACTATGTCATGATAGGCGCGGGTGCTTTAGTTCCCCCAGGTAAGAAATTAGAGGGAGGGTTTTTATATGTTGGCGCACCCGCTAAGCAGGTTAGGCCTTTAAAAGACTCAGAAAAAGAGTTTTTAAAGTATTCCTATCAGCATTATATTCATTTGAAAGATGATTACTTAAGGAATCTTTGAATAAGTTGATTGATAAAAATAATGATCAATTAATTCAATATGTTATATTCTATTAAGTTGGTTATAATTTAGCGTGGAAAATACTGGTGGTTTTTAGCAAGCTAAAAATAATTGGACTTAATCAGAGGTTTCCTAAAAAAAGTGTAAAGCTTCAAGGTCTTTTTCCTAAAGAATTCAATGAAGAGATTGTTTGTCGTATTAGATGAGCCTTTGCAGAACACCTTAAGCTATCGCGCGTTGTTGGTTAAGATATGTGATTTCAACCCCTTCATTAAAACAAGTCTAGAATTTGAAAAAAAGAGTTATTATTTATCGTTCTGAATTTAATAAATCTATAATTTTTCTAGTTTCAGGACGTATTCCTCTCCAGATATAAAATGCTTCAGCTGCTTGCTCTACTAACATTCCTAGTCCATCAAGGCTTTTTTCAGCTCCATGAGATAAGCCCCATTTAACAAAAGCGGTGGGTAGGTTGCCGTAGGCTAAATCATAGCAACAGCCATTTGGAGCTAGTAAATTATCAGCTAAAGGAGGGAGGTCGCCTGTTAGGCTTGCAGATGTTGCATTTATTATAAGGTCAAATTGTTTGTTTTTGGTCTCTTCGTAACTACAGCCAGTAATGTCTCCTACTTGAGAAAATTCAATGCCCAGGGTTATGGCTTTATCTACAGTGCGATTAGCAATAACGAGTTCTTTTGGTAATTTTTCCATTAGAGGAGCAATAATTCCTCTGCTTGCTCCGCCAGCACCCAGTATTAAAATTCGGCTGTTTGATAAGGTAATGGAATGATTGATTGTTAAATCAGCAACTAGGCCAAGGCCATCAGTATTATCACCTAAAATTGACCCATTTCCCTGTAAAGCCAATGTATTGACTGCTTTACTAAGCTGTGCTCGCTCAGACAAGCTATCAGCTTGTTGCCAGGCCAGTTCTTTTAAAGGAACTGTACAGTTTAGGCCTTTACCTCCGCTACTGAAAAATGATTTGATTGCATTTTTAAATGATTCGGGAGGTATATCTTGCGCATCATAAGAGATATTTTGCTGAGTCTGTTCAGCAAATAATCGATGAATACGGGGTGATTTACTATGATTGATCGGGTGGCCAAATACTGCGTAATGGTCGGGTGTGTTCATGCTTCTTTCCGTTTATTCATCAAGTATTCCCATAAAAACGCAGATACGACAATAGTAATGGCAATAATAGAATCTATCCATATAAAAGGATCATAAAAAGCACGAATAATAGAAGAGCTACCAAGGTATAGTCCAACAAGACAAAAACGCCAGCCTATTCGTAAGCCATCTAGCATTGTAGCGAGCGAAAGGAGTAAAAGAATAACAAGGCTTGCCGTTTCTGCGGTTAATTGACCCGATTTTTGTAATAAAAAAGCGCCACCAACGACTATCAGGGACATTAACCAATGCATAGATTGTTCTTTGACAATCTTTATAAAATCACCGTCTTGGCTCTTTGATTGTAACCAAGCAATAAGGATAGCAAAGAGAGCAAAAACAAAAACCATAATAATCCAATACCCGTAGCCGTCATCAGTCGAGTAATCCATGATAGCGACACCTGTAACAGATAAAATGAGTAGGAAAATTAAAATGGCATCTTCAATATGAAATTTTCTTTTTTCACTGAGGCTGTAGTCTTCTTGCATGGTATGTCTCTTTTCTTTTTATTGTGGTTTAGGATTAAATATTTAAGCTTAGGGAATAGATAAGATTAAAGTTTGTTCTATAAATAGGGTTTAATTTCTTTTGAACTTAGTTGCTTTGTAACCATTGTGCTATAGGTTTAGCATAATAAGTTAAGATTGCATCACTTCCTGCGCGCTTAAATGAAAGCAGTGATTCTAAAACAACTTGTTTTTCATCAAGCCAGCCGTTCATGGATGCTGCTTTTAACATGGCATATTCGCCACTAACTTGGTAGGCAAAGGTGGGGATACCAAATTGATCTTTAGCTCGTCGGATAATATCAAGATAAGGCATGCCAGGTTTAACCATAATCATGTCAGCACCTTCTTGTAGATCAAGCTCAATTTCACGTAATGCTTCGTCTGAATTAGCAGGATCCATTTGATAACTGGATTTGTTACCCTTTCCTAGGTTTGAGGATGATCCGACTGCATCTCGAAAAGGGCCATAAAAACTGGAAGCGTACTTTGCGGAGTAGGCCAGAATTAGGGTGTTAATGAAACCATTGGCTTCTAAGGTACCCCGAATTGCACCGATTCGACCATCCATCATATCTGAAGGAGCAACTATATCTGCCCCTGCTTCTGCATGAGAGAGAGCTTGTTTACATAAAACCTCAACGGTTTTGTCATTGATAACATAGCCTTCGCTATTTAAAAGGCCGTCCTGTCCATGAGAGGTGAAAGGGTCTAATGCTACATCAGTAATGACACCTAGGGTAGGGAAGGATTTTTTTAGTGCTCGTACACAGCGTTGAGCAAGACCCTCAGGATTGAATGCTTCTTGAGCATCATCAGATTTGTTTTTAGTTGCAATAACGGGAAATAATGCAATGGCTGGAATACCTAATTGAGTTAGTTGCTCAGCTTCTTTTAAGATAAGGTCAATTGAGAGGCGCTCAATATCTGGCATGGAAGGAATGGCTTCTTTTTTGTTGTTACCTTCAATAACAAACATTGGGTAGATAAGATCATTTACCGTTAAATTGTTTTCACGCATTAAACGACGGGAAAAACCGTGATAACGCATTCTTCTCATACGTGTGCTTGGGAAAATGATGTTATTATGTTGCATACTGTCCATTTATTTCTGATTGATATTTATCTTTGATAATTATACGTGTGGAACATACAAAGTATAGAGATGTTCTTATCAAATTTAATTGTATCAGTGTACTTATAGTTTAGGTTACTTAAAAAAAACATTAAACTCTTTGAATAAAGTAGAAAATTGTTATGAATACTCAATATTTTAGAAAAACGTTATTAGTTTTTATTTTTAGCTTTTTGTTTGGGCTGCTACCTGTTTCTCAAGCAGTATCGGCTGATTTAATTGCACCCCAGCTGCCTCTTGAAAGTATGGCAGATAAAATAAAGGTACAATTTCAGGATGAGTCTTTTACGAAAGATTTTACCAAGGCAACTCAATTTGTTGATGAAGTTATTAATCCTCATGTTGACTTTAATAGGGTTTCTGCATTGGTCTTGGGTAAGTTGTGGAAAAAGGCAACAAAAGATGAGAAATTGAGATTTAGAAAAGAGTTTCATACCTTGTTAGTAAGAACGTATTCTCGAGCTTTTTTTGAGTTTAAAGATTGGTCTGTGCGGTTTTTACCCCTTAAATTGAAAGAGGGTGAAAAAAAAGCAATTGTTAAAACTGAAATTTTACAACCTGGCTTACAACCTTTAGCTGTTAATTACAGAATGATATTAACTAAGGGCGAATGGAAGGCATATGACATTATGATTGAAGGCGTTAGCTTAGTGACAAATTATAGAACCTCTATAAAAAATGAATTTAAAAAGAAAGGTTCTTTAGATGCCGTTATCGAGCATATTGCAAAGAGAAATAGTGCTGCTTTATCCTAAATAATCAATAATTATTTTATCTGACTTTTTATTCATTCAGGTGTAAGAATAGAAAGTCTTCAAAATATCATCTTTTCCTTTCATTTTTAAAAGCTATGTCCAAGACTAAGGATACTCTGTATTCTAGCCCAGTTGGGACAGTAAATTCATTTGAATTTGATCAGTCGGTTGTTAATGTTTTCCCCGATATGATTCAGCGATCCGTTCCAGGATATCAAACTATTATTTCTGCGGTAGGGCTGTTAGCTGAAAAGTATGTTCAAGAGAATAGTGTTTGTTATGATCTCGGGTGCTCTTTAGGTGCAGCGACTTTTTCCATGCGATATCAAATAAAAATAACAAATTGTAAAATTATTGCTGTTGATAATTCAGAGGCAATGATTCTACAGCTTGATGAGTCTTTGGAACAAAATAGTGAGGGTATAGATGTGGAGGTGCAGTGTGCTGATATTCGCGATATAGATATTAATAATGCATCTGTCATTGTACTTAATTTTACATTACAGTTTATTCCTATAGAAGATCGGTTAATATTTTTGAAAAAAATTTATCAGGGAATGTTGCCTGGTGGAATTTTGATTTTGTCAGAAAAGCTAAAATTTGATGATGTTAGGCAACAAGAATTGCAAACAGATTTACATCATACTTTTAAAAAATCACAAGGATATAGTGATTTAGAAATCAGCCAAAAACGCTCTGCTTTAGAAAATGTATTATTAGCTGAAACATTTACAACGCATCAACAACGACTGAAGTACGCTGGATTTAGTAGTACAGAAGTCTGGTTTCAGTATTTTAATTTTGCATCAATGATTGCTTTAAAATGATTGATTACAAACCTTTATACCAAACATTAATAGATTTAAAAGCTGATGAGTGGGTTAACTTAATACCACAATATTTAGAAAAAGCATTTGATTTAAAATCTCATGGTAGTACCGCTGATTGGTTAGAAGTAATTGAAGAATTACCTGATGTCGAGCTGTTAATTAGTGGCTTAAATATAGGGGCAATCAAAATTGGTGAAAAAGGTAATTTAAATCAAAAGCAACGATATAAATTAATAGAGCAGTTGAAAGTTTTTCATCCATGGCGCAAAGGGCCATATGACATTTTTGGTATTCAGATTGATACTGAATGGCGGTCAGATTGGAAATGGGATCGTCTCAAAGGTCATATAAGTCCTCTGAAAAACAGATTGGTACTCGATGTTGGATGTGGCAATGGGTATCATTGTTGGCGTATGCTAGGTGAAGGTGCTCGAATGGTCGTGGGAGTTGATCCACTACTTCTTAACGTTATCCAGTTTCATGTAATTCGTAAATTAATGGGTGAGGCTCCTGTTTATGTATTGCCAATGGGATTAGAAGATATACCAGAAGAAATTAAGGTCTTTGATACTGTTTTTTCAATGGGAGTGTTATATCACAGGCGATCCCCAATTGACCATTTACTCGAATTAAAAGGCTGCTTGCAATCAGGTGGAGAATTGATTCTAGAAACCTTAGTGATTGATGGGAAAAATGGAGAGGTTTTACTACCCGATGAGCGTTATGCAAAAATGCGTAATGTCTGGTTTTTACCTAGTTGTGAAACACTGATAAGCTGGATGGAGCGTTGTGGATTTAAAAAGTGTCGTGTTATTGATGTGACAACAACAACAATAGAAGAGCAACGGTCAACAGAGTGGATGCAGTTTCATTCGTTAGCAAATTTTTTAGATCAAGAAAACCCTGCCCTTACTTGTGAAGGTTTGCCGGCACCTAAGCGCGCTATTATTATAGCTAATGTGCCTTAGAAATAGATAGAGTTAGATATAGTTGTTGTCATTAATAATAAATGAGATTTTGTAATGAGTAACCCTCGTGTAGGATTTATAAGTTTAGGTTGTCCGAAAGCATTAGTTGATAGCGAACAAATTATCACTAAGTTACGGACAGAAGGGTATCAGGTTTCTTCTACGTACCAAGATGCTGATCTGGTTGTGGTTAATACCTGTGGTTTTATTGATGCAGCGGTAGAAGAATCTTTAGATAGTATTGGTGAGGCCTTGGCAGAAAATGGTAAAGTGATTGTTACGGGGTGCTTGGGAGCAAGAGAAGATGAGATTAGAGAGAGGCATCCACAAGTATTAAGTATTACAGGGGCGCATGCAGCTGATGAGGTGGTATCAGCTGTTCATACACATTTGCCTCCACCTCATAATCCTTTTACTGATTTAGTGCCGCCACAAGGAATTAAATTAACACCTAAACATTACGCGTATTTAAAAATATCGGAAGGGTGTAATCATCGTTGTAGTTTTTGTATTATCCCTTCTATGCGGGGTGATTTAGTAAGTCAGCCTGTTGATAATGTTCTTATTGAGGCAGAGCATTTAGTTAATGCGGGAGTAAAGGAGTTACTTGTTGTCTCTCAGGATACCAGTGCTTATGGTTTAGATTTAAAGTACCAAGTACGCGATTGGAAAGGGCAGGCTATTAGTACACGATTTTATGATTTAGCTAAAGCACTAGGTGATTTAGGCATTTGGATAAGAATGCATTATGTGTATCCATATCCACATGTTGATAACGTAATTCCTTTAATGGCAGAAGGGAAGGTATTACCCTATTTGGATATTCCTTTTCAGCATGCAAATAGTCGAATTCTTAAGTTAATGAAAAGGCCGGCAGCAGCTGAAAATAATTTAGAACGTATTCAAGCTTGGAGAGAAATTTGTCCAGATATTACCTTAAGAAGTACGTTTATCACTGGCTTTCCTGGTGAAACAGAACAAGAATTTGAAGAGTTACTGCAGTTTTTAACAGAAGCCCAATTAGATAGAGTCGGCTGCTTTGCCTATTCTCCTGTAAAGGGAGCAGCAGCAAATGAATTGCCTGATGCGATATCTGAAGAGGTAAAACAAGAGCGTTTAGCTCGGTTTATGGCACATCAAGCAGAGATAAGTAGCACTAGATTGCATAAACGAGTGGGTAAAATAGAAACAGTATTAATTGATGAAGTTGTTGAAGAAGGCGCTGTCGCCCGAAGTAAAGCCGATGCACCAGAAATTGATGGGCAGGTCTTTATTGATGGTGCAACACACTTAAAAGTAGGTGATTTTGTTGATGTTCAATTAGAAGAAGCGGATGAATACGATTTGTGGGGTCATTTAGTTTAAGAATTAATAGAGGTGGTGCGCATAAGAATGTTTTAAAATCCGCCATGGTAGTAAAAGTCGTGTCGATAGTAGGGAAAAGCACTGTAAGGGGAGTATGGATAGTAGTAAAACCTATCATCAATTCGTTGGTACTTAGGCCAGATATGGATGTGATTTATCTTTAATAATGGAAGCGTTAAGGTCTTTTTTCCTACCTTTTGTTTTATTTCGCCAGTTAAAATACCGGTGACAGTTACTTCAGTTCCTTCTTTGTAAATAGCTGGATCTAATAATTGAGTTCTGGTGATAGCAAATCGTCCTTGTGCTTCTTTATTTGTCTTAAGCCTGCCATAGCGATTAAGAGGATAATATAACAGTTGTGCCTGACTTGAACTTTCTTCATTTGTTACAGCTATTATTTTACCTCCCCAACGAAAAGGCTTGTTTTGAAATGAGGCGCTATTTGTTTTGACCTCTTTAAAATCAATATTTGTGTATGGAAGGTTTCTCATCGGGCTGGGTAAGCTTGAACAAGCAGATAAAAATAGGTATAAAAAAGCTAAAGACCAATTTCTAAGTAATATATTCATATGAATGATGAGCCATAATGATAGAGGAAATCATTGGGTTTAATAAGAAAGGAGTAAGCATAATATGCTTACTCCTTGCCCACTTATTACATTGGTTTTTCGCCGCACTTCCCTTCACCGCACTTGCCTTCTTTGTCTGCTTTTTTCTGTGAAGGCATCGGTTTATTTCCTGCGCACTTGCCTTCAGCAGTTTTTTCTTCAGAACCTTTCTGCATTGCGCCGCCGCACTTTCCTTCTCCACAAGAACCGTCTTTCATTTCTTTAGACTTTTCTTTTTCTGTGTCAGCTTCTGCTGTTTGCATATAGCCCGTAGATAGCTCAGATATTTTAAAAGGGTTAGCTTCTCCTAAGTTTGGGTTAGCATCAGCTTGTACAGCTGTTGATGATAAACCAGCTAACAATGTACTGCCTACAGCAATTGCAATAGGTGTTTTGTTTGATTTTTTCATGATTGTTCCTTTTGAGTTGTTAATAAAATAGAAATAATATGTATTTTGTCGATTAACAAGACATAAGCTTACAGAATAAAATGAATTATTGCTAATTTTGTATCTGAACTAAGATTGAGGAGAGAGCTAAGAGGGCAGGGGATATGGTGTTTTTAGATATTTATAAGAGAGTTTAAAGGTCTTCCATTAAAAGATTAATGGAAGACCTAAATAATATTACTCTAAGCTACCAGTATTATCATTTTTGAATCGTTTTGCTTCATGAAGAGCAGAAGCATTTCCTTCTAATGTAGTTCCTGCACCAGGATTAGTTAAATGTTCAGTTTCACGTCCTTTTAAAACTAAAACTAGTATGATTGCCGCTATTGAAACAGTAGCGAAAACAACTAGGAAATTACTCTTTTCTTCTTTTTCTTCAGCCATTGTTAAAGTCCTCGTAGATGATTATATTTTAAGTTAACCCTTCTTTAATATTTTAAGAAGGAATGCAACCGAAATAAAGTTAAGTTGCATGTCGAGTGAATTATAGTTTTTGTTCGACGGGTACTAGTGTTACATAACAAAAGGTTTTGTGTCAAAACAATTATACAGATTTATTAAAGAGCAATGATAATTATCAAATGAGGGTAGATTCAATGGTGATCATATTGTATGTTGTATTCGTAAGCTTTTTTAGTTGAAGTAGTAGTGGAGATATAGCTATATGTTTGAAATTGCAGAGTTAGGACAGACTATTAAAAAATCAAAATATGAAGAATTAGAGCCTGAACTTAGGACTCAGTTATTACTTGCGCAAGAGAAAGTGAAGGCAAGTGATTTCCCTGTCATTATTTTAATATCAGGTGTCGATGGTGGAGGGAAAGGCGACATCGTAAATTTACTTAATGAGTGGATGGATTCTCGGTACATGAGGACGATAGCATTTAGCAAACCCTCAGACGAAGAAAAGGAGCGACCTAAATTTTGGCGATATTGGCGTGCAATACCTGCAAAAGGTGCCATTTATATTTACACAGGCTCTTGGTATAGCAACCCGCTTTCACGGCGAATTTATGGCAAGATAAATGATGAACAGTTGATGGTAGATTTAAAACATATTCGTCAATTGGAGCAAGAATTTATTGATGATGGTGCTTTAATCATAAAATGTTGGTTACATTTGAAAAAAAGTGTACAAAAAGAGCGAATAAAAAAGCTAGAAAAAAATCCAGATACTCGATGGAAGGTGACTAAACAAGATAAAAAACATTTAAAAATGTATGACAGGTTTATAAGCATCGCAGAAAAGGTTTTAGCAGAAACGAGTACAGTGGATTCCCCTTGGCTTATTGTTGATGGGTTTGATGTTCGTTATAGCAGTTTGACTATTGGTAAACATATCTTAACTAGAATTGAGCAACATCTAGGGCAAAAAAAAGAAGAGGAGCAGTTAAACACACTACATTCAGATAAAACTTACGGATTACAAAGGAATTTATTAGACTCACTTGATTTGTCGTTGAAACTAGAAAAAAAGAAATATAATGCTTTATTGTCAAAATATCAAAGTAAATTAAATAAACTTTCCCGGCAGGCACATGAAAAAAAACTATCGAGTCTATTAGTTTTTGAAGGTTGGGATGCAGGAGGTAAAGGTGGTTCAATTCGGCGTTTGACTCATTCGATGGATGCTAGAAATTATCAGGTTATTCCTATTGCTGCTCCTACTGAAGAAGAAAAGCAACATCATTACCTTTGGCGCTTTTGGCGACATATACCAAGAGCGGGAAAAGTAACAATTTATGATAGAAGTTGGTATGGCAGAGTTTTAGTCGAGCGAGTTGAAGGTTTTGCGTCTAATAATGAATGGAAGCGGGCGTATTCAGAAATTGTTAATTTTGAAGAGGCCATGTCTCGTCATGGAACTCTACTCATAAAGTTTTGGTTACATATCGATCAAGATGAGCAATTAAAACGATTCAAAGCGCGAGAAAAAATAAGTTATAAAAAATATAAGATTACTGAGGAAGACTACCGAAATCGTGCAAAATGGGATGAGTACAGTACTGCAGTAAATGAGATGGTGATTCGTACCAGTACTCAACAAAACCCTTGGATTATAGTTGAAGGTAATGATAAAAAGTATGCTCGGATAAAGGTGATAAAGAACTACTGTAAGTTCTTGGAAAAAAAACTGGATTGACTTGATTGGTTAGAATAGAGCGAACTTTAATCATTAAATTGCAACATGTAAGGGCTTTAATGTTGTCCTCGTTAGACTGAAATTCGCTCTATCAAATTAAGTTTTATTATGATGGATTATAAGGAACTACAGAATACCCTTTAGATGGGGCTTTATTTGTTGCAGCTGAGCCTATATCTGAACTAGAGAGAGCGCCATCATTATTTTTGTCTAGAGCATCAAATTGAGCTTGTTTGAATTTTTTAATCTCATTAGGCTCAACCAAGTTATCTCCATCAGCATCCATTTTTTGAATTAAAGCTTCTGCTTCTTTTTCTGCTGTTTTAAGCTCGTTTGCAATAGTTTTGTTAATGTTTTTTTCTGAAACACCTTGTTTACGCATTTCGTTAATTGTCTGAATAAGGTCTTCTTTTATTTCTAAAACGATTTCACCAGATGTAATGTAGCCATCTTTATTCACATCAAAAGAGTCCTTATTATCAGTAAAGGTTTCTTCAAAATATTCGTCAAATTTTACTTTATTATCTTTATTGTCATCCATGATGTTGAGAGTCTTATTTACACGGTCAGCTGAATAGCTTTGAGCATAGACACTAGAGCAGGCAATAAGTAAAGTACTTGCAATTAAAGGTTTTAATAATTTTTTCATTTTATCCTCGATTGTTAGTTAAGCGTAAAAATATTTTTAGTTTTTATTAATATAACTCTATAAGGATAGAAAAACACACCACATAAATCAACATTTTTATAGTTTATGTGTAAAAAGATTTTATATTAAAAGGTATTGATATATTACTTTAAGTATGAAAGTTGGGGTGAAATTAGTTTTATTAACTATTTTTTTAGTCGGTATAAAATACAGATTTAGGTTGTAATTATAGGGTGGTTTTTAATGGTTTAAATTCTTAAGTTGTTGTAATAAAAATAAATTATAGTGTTATGGTGTGATTCATATTCATACATTTATAATACTATTTATAGCTAGAATATATAAATGTAAGGTAATTTATAAAGTTAATGGTTTAATCCTATGAAAATAATAGAAGTTATAAGGAATATGAGTAGAAAAAGGCTTATACGAAGTAATGCTTTACATGGAGTATTAGTGATTTTAATACTGTTTAATAGCTTTTCTACCGCTTTTGCAAAGGATTGGGTTTATAAAGTTCGGGCAGGAGATAACCTTTGGGATATTACTATTGATCATTTGATTGATAGTTCTTATGTTAATCGAGTTCAAAAGCTCAATAAAATAGTTGATCCAGAGAATCTTAAGCCTGGAAGCGAAATTAGAATTCCTGAAAAATGGATAAGACATTTCCCTGCTTTACTTCGAGTGCAAAACTTACAAGGAGCAGCAACTGTTTTAGAAGAGGGTAGTCATTCATCGAAACAACTGCAAGCAGGGTCAATTGTAATGCAGGGTGATACAGTTACTACAGGTGCTAAAAGCACGATAGTGTTGGCTTTTTTGGATGGGTCCGAAATTTTGTTACTGGAAAATAGTAAGTTGAAGATTGATCATCTGACGAGTTTTGAATACACCGGCATGTCAGATTCTCGATTTAACCTTAAAAAAGGCAGAATGGAAACTCAAGTTATTCCTAATAAAAGTGGAATAAGAAAATTTCAGATTAAAACACCGGCTACTGTGACGTCAGTTAGGGGAACAAACTATAGAATTAGCTCCGAACTGAAGAATAATGAGTCAAGGACAGAGGTGGTTGACGGAAAAGTCGATGTAAAAGGAAGTAAAGGGCGTGGCCTTCCAATTAATGCTGGCTTTGGAACTCTTGCTGCTAAAGGGCAGGAACCTTTGCCTCCAGTGAAGTTATTACCTGCACCCGACATAAGTCAATTGCCAGAGACTTTTATTCAAGTACCCATTCAGTTCACTATGCCTAATCTTAAAGATGGGCATGGTTATCGAGTCCAAATTGCTAAAACGGAATCATTTCGTGAAATACTCTTTAATCAGCTTATTAGCTCCTCGATTATTAGAGGGCCTGATTTACCAGACGGTGAATATTTTGTCCGAATTCGAGGTATCGATTTACATCAGTTAGAAGGGTTAAATGCTCAACGTAACTTTATAGTTAATGCACGTCCTGAAGCACCTTTTTTAGTCAAGCCTAAAGTAGGGCAAGATATTTTGATTAGCGAAAATGCTAAGTTTAGCTGGGCAAAACTCCAGAATATTAAACAATATCATTTTCAAATTGCTAAAGATCAACATTTTTCTGATGTCGTAATTGATAAGAAAAATATTGACCAAACAGAAGTGGTGGTCGATGAAAAAATGGAAGTAGGAAAGTATTTCTGGCGAGTTGCTGCTGTAGATCAAGATGACGACGGTCCTTTTAGCCCAGAACAAATGTTTCGGCGGAGTGAGTCGGCTCCTGAAATGGATGCTTCAGAGATAACAGAAGATTCTTTAATTATTCGTTCGCATCGTGGTTTGCCAGGGCAGCGATATCATTTTCAAATTGCAGAGGATGAAAGTTTTAGTGAATTATTGGTTGATGAATATACGGATGAACCAAAACTAAAAACCCCTATATTAGAAAGTGGAACATATTATATTCGAATAGGAATGATAGATTCTGATGGTTTTGTCGGATCTTTTTCTAAACCACAGAATATTAGGGTGCCCTATGATTTTTCCTGGATGTTAACTTTACTTCCATTGCTAATTTTAATAGCCCTATAATGAAAATAGTGGAAGCAGTTAGATCATTGATGAGAAAACAGCTGCACTTTGACATAATGCTGGCTACTTTATTAGTGGTTATGTCTATACTGCTGAATAACTATAAGGTATTACAACGTTGGGATAATCTTTTTTATGATGTTGAATCATCAATTATTCAACGACCTGTGGATGATGATATCGTTATTGTAATGATAGATGATATGAGTCTACAAAAATTGGGGCGATGGCCTTGGTCACGAGCTATTCATGCTCGTTTGATAGATCAACTAACTGAAACAGGGGTTACTGCAATTGGTCTTGATATCTTATTTATGGAACAGGATCTTATGTTGCCTGAAGGAGATAAACTGTTAGCAGAAGCTATTCAGCGTAATGGCCACGTAGTTTTACCCGTTTTGACCAATATTGAAGAAAATGACATGGTGGTGACAAAATCCTTAATGCAAATTACGGATGCTGCTCAGTTGGCACATGTGAACATGAGTCTTGATGAACAGGGGGTTGTCCGCCAGCTTGATCTAGAGATTACTCTTAATAATGGACAAGACTTACCTTCAATGGCTTTAGCGTTACATCAAAAAAAGCATGGACATACCACTTTTGTTGATAGGGCTATTCAAGAAAAGGTATTTATTGCTTTTTCAAACCCACCAGGACAATTTCAGCAAACTTCTTACGTCGATGTATTATTAGACTCAAGTCTTCGTCAAAGTTTAAAAGGGAAAATTGTTTTAATAGGTGTGACTGCTGCTGGGTTAGATAGCAGTCTTGCTACGCCGGGGTTAGGGTCTAGGCAAACTCGGTTGATGTCTGGTGTTGTTTTTCAAGCTAATGCATTGAATACTCTTGAAATGGAGACAATGATTTTACCGTTAAAAAAGTATCAATGTTGGTTGATATCCATCATGTTGATTATTATTCCCGTTATGACATATAGGTTTTTTAAACCTAGTCTGACGTTGTTTTTGGCGATAGGATTTTCTTTATTAACCTGTTTGATTAGCTTTTTTTTACTCAGTCTTTTTAAACTTTGGTTTGCTCCTTTATCGACCTTACTTTGTTTAGTATTTAGCTACCCATTATGGAGTTTACGGAAGGTAAATCAATTGAAATCATCTTTGTTTAAAGAGCAAGAAAATGCAAGTGCAATTCTGAAGGCGATTGCAGATTCGGTTGTCGTAATAGATAAACAGGGTGAGGTTGAGTATATGAATCCTGCAGCTGAGAAAATGCTGGCTTATTCATTAACTGATGCTAAATCCCTTGTTTTTTCAGAGATATACGAAGTTGTAGAAAAAAATAATGCCTTAATGCTTTATGATAAAAAAGTTGTTGGTCATGATCGAGAGCATAAACAGTCAGTCGTACAAGTTATTAGAAATCGTCTCAATGAAGAATTTTTTGTTCGCTTTTCCAGTCGAGAAGTTTATGCTGAAAATGGTTCGTCGGAAGGTGTTGTGTATGCTTTTAGTGATTTAACGGAAGTGATTGAGGTGAATAAAGAAATTGCTTTTATCGCGACTCATGATACTTTGACACGGTTACCTAATCGGACTTTATTACGAAATTTAATGGAACAAGCAATTAAGAAAGCGAATCGTGAAAGAGGGGGTTTTTCTGTTTTATTTATAGACTTAGATGGCTTTAAAAAAATTAATGATGGCATGGGGCATGCCAGTGGTGATTTGCTCTTGCAAGAAGTTGCTACGCGGCTAAGAAATCAAGTTAGAGAATCGGATACTATTTCAAGGTGGGGGGGTGATGAATTTATTATTATGCTGGATAAGCTGATTTCTCCATCCGATGTGGCTAGTGTGGCTGAGCAGATGAAACAAAATTTATCTCAGATTTTTATGATAAATCAACAGGAAGTTTTTATCACAGCGAGTATTGGGATTAGCCTTTTCCCTGAAGATGGAAAAAAAGTTGATGTTCTTTTAGAAAAAGCAGATACGGCAATGTATAACATTAAAAAAAGTGGTCGTAATAATGTCTGTTTCTATTCTCAAAGCCTTGAGACCCAAGCCAAGGAACGGCTGTTTTTAGAAAATGAATTACGTCAAGCATTAAAGAAGGAAGAGTTTGATATTTATTATCAGCCTCAATTTGATCTGTCTTCAAATCAATTAATTGGATTAGAAGCATTGATTCGATGGAAACATTTAAAAAAAGGATTACTTACACCAGATCAGTTTATTTCTTTGGCAGAAGAATCTGGTTTGATAGTGCCAATTGGTCACTGGGTAATAAAGACAGTTTGTCGACAACTTAAACTATGGAAAGACAAAGAATTGCCTTTGGTTAAAGTTGCTATCAATATATCTGCACGCCAATTTGCACAAAAAGATTTAGTGACTACATTTGTTCAGGAAGTTGAATCGAGCGGAGTTGAGGCAAGCTTATTGCAAGTAGAAATTACCGAAAGTATGATGATTCAGGATATGGATATAGCTGTGAACGTTATGGAAAGGTTGAAGTCTGTCGGTATATCGATTGCCATAGATGACTTTGGAACGGGGTATTCTTCATTAGAGTACTTGAGAAAACTTCCTATAGATAAACTGAAAATTGACAAGTCTTTTATTGCTAGTGTGGTGAATAATCAAGATGATGCAAGTATAGTTCAAGCGGTTATAGCTATGGGACGTAATATGAATATACAGATTATTGCTGAAGGCGTGGAAACTGAAGAACAATTACATTTTTTGCTTGAACAGAAATGTGAATATGCTCAAGGTTTTTTCTTTAGTAAGCCTATTCCTGCTGAAAAAATAGAAGAATGGATTAGGAATCCAAAGCTTTAAAAAGAATAAAAAGGTTTATTTCTAATCGTCATCATCGTTATCTTCATGTGGGATTTGCGACTTAAATTCATGAGATAAAAGCATTGATGTTCCCGTCGTAACAAGGTTTTCTCCTTCAGCTATCTGTTTGCCAATATAATAGCCGTTAATAGTCTTTATTGGTTTCGAAATTTCACGGTGTACAAAGTGTTCTTCATCTATTTGTATAAAAACGAAAGCCTGCTCTAAGTGCCAAGCGAGGGAAGACTCAGGAATAATAATGCCTTTTTGAGCATGTTTTTGGTGAGGTATCCACGCCGTAAAGTTCATACCCACTTTAACCTTTGTTGTGTTGCTTAAGAAAATGTATTGTGTTCCCTGAGAAAAATCATCAACCTGGGGTAATATGCTAACAAATGAAGCACTAACGGCTGTACTTCTAGTTCCATTTGGACTGATAAATACTGTCTTAATGTCAGAAGGAAGAGTTTGACTCGTAGGTACCGTGATTTGTAATAGAATAAATTCCCCACTCATTAATTTATCAAGTTGAGGTGAATGTTTATTAATCACCCAGTTGGTTAGTAATTCTCCCCAATGTAATTTGCTATTATTGAGAATTGATTGAATTTTGTAGATGTTTTTATCATAAATCGCTTTTTCAGAATGCCATTGAGAACGTTTTTTTTGTAGTTTTTTTGTAGAAACAACTTCAATTTTGTGCAGATTCTGTAAACGAGAAATATTTTTTTCTGCTTGATTCAAGCGAACTTTTAATTCGTTTTGTTGTGCAATGGTAGATAAATAGTTTTTTCGGATTGTAAGCAGGGGAGTTAAGCTTATTCCTTTACCGTAGGCAATCATTTCTGGGTTAAATAGAGATGCTTTGGTTTTAAGTATTTTTAACCCAGAATTATTTTGCATTTTTTCATCCATAAAAATAACGGGTTGACCATTAAACAACGGTATTGATTTATGAGAGTCAATGTTATTTACTTCAGATGCATTGATAAAAGTAGGGTAAGCCGATAGAAGATAAAATAGAAAAATAGTAATGAGGGATATCATAAATATAAAAGTTGATGGATAGGAAAATGATCTTTTTTAGAATTATATGATCTATATTCCGTGTAACCAAGCTTTTGGTTTTCTATTGGAGTTTATAGGATTATAGGAAGGCATCAGAAGTTGTGCGGAAACTTTGTGAATAACTGTGTTTTAAATAATAATGGTGTTTGCTATGGGTCTATTCTAGCGACTTGTTCTCAAAAAAATAACTTAATATAAAAACCAAAAACTTAGCTGTACAGTGTATAAATAAAGTTTTTTGTTGTTTTTAATTACTAGGAGGTTATCCTTTACCCTATTTTTTAATAAAAAGTTGAGTTTGAGAGATAGTAAATGAGTACAGCCCCTGAAAATCTAAAGTATGCTAAAACCCATGAATGGTCAAAACTTGAAGATGAAAATATTGTTCGAGTAGGAATTACCGATTTTGCACAAGAAGAATTAGGCGATTTAGTTTATATAGAATTACCTGAAATTGGTAAGCAGTTGCAAGCAGGCAGCCAGTGTGCTGTTGTTGAATCAGTGAAAACAGCTTCAGATTTATATAGCCCTGTTACGGGAACTGTTGTCGCAGTCAATGAAGCCATTTTAGACGAGCCAGAACAAGTGAATGATGCCGCTTATGAAACATGGCTCTTTTGTATTAAAGCAGAATCATTAAGTGAATTAGATAATTTAATGGATGCAAGTGATTATCAAAAAATGATAGAAGAGTAATGAACTAGGAGGGTTAAGTGACTTATTACAACGAGAAGGGAATAAAAAGACTGGTTAATAGTATGTTTTTTTCTTTCGCAGGATTTAAAGCAGCATGGAAACATGAGGAAGCTTTTAGGCAAGAGATTTTGTTTTTTTTAGTCGCTGTTCCACTGGCAATATGGCTGGGTGAAAATAGGATAGAAAAAGTATTATTAATTGCTTCAGTTGTATTGGTTATGATCGTAGAATTATTGAATTCTGCAATTGAGACTGTAGTTGACAGAATTGGTGTAGAGCATCACGAGTTGGCAGGAAGGGCTAAGGACATCGGGTCAGCAGCGGTTCTGTTGACAATATTGTTAGCAATAGCTACTTGGCTATTGATTTTATTTTAACGTTAAGAGGAAAGAAATGAGTGCATTAATCTGTGGGTCTATGGCTTACGATACTATCATGGTGTTTCATGATAAATTTAAGAATCATATTTTGCCAGAAAAAGTCCACATGATAAACGTATCTTTTTTGGTTCCCATGATTCGTCGAGAATTTGGTGGGTGTGCTGGAAATATTGCCTATAATTTAAAGTTATTAGGTGAAACACCAACTATTATGGCATCTGTAGGGCATGATTTTGAACCTTATACTCAATGGCTAAACCACTGTCATATATCGTCTGAATATATTAAAACCTTTGACGACCATTATACTGGGCAAGCCTATATTACAACGGATGAAGATGATAATCAGATAACTGCATTTCACCCGGGAGCGATGAATTCATCACATGAGAACTCTGTTCCGGAAAATATAGGGATAAGTCTTGGAATAGTCTCGCCGGATGGTAAAGAAGGAATGCAATTGCATGCAAAACAATTTGCTGAACAAGGTATCCCTTTTATTTTTGACCCTGGTCAAGGGATGCCTATGTTCAATGGTGATGAATTATTAGAGTTTTTAGATTTAGCAACGTATGCAACCTTTAATGATTATGAATCGGAGTTAATGCAAAATTGTACAGGTTTAACATTAGATCAAATTGCAGAACGAGTTGATGCCTTAGTCGTAACAATGGGAGGGAATGGGTCTAAGATTTTTGCAAAAGGACAATGTATTGAAATTCCTTCAGCAAAAGCTAAAGAATTATCTGATCCTACTGGGTGTGGCGATGCGTATCGAGCTGGATTGATATATGGAATTATGAATGAGTTAGACTGGGAATCAACAGGTCGAATTGCATCATTATTAGGGTCTATAAAAATAGAACATCATGGTACTCAGAACCATAGCTTTACTATGGAGTCGTTTAAAAAACGATATGAAGAAAGCTTTGGACGTTCTTTTTAATAAAACGAGACGATCAGGAATATTTTGGGTTTAGCGAAAACAGAAAAATTATTATCTATTATGGCGCATTTGCGCCACCCAGACAGGGGCTGTGCTTGGGATTTGAAACAGGACTTTTATAGTCTGATGCCTTATACCATCGAAGAGGCTTATGAGGTTGCTGATGCCATTGAACGAAATGATTTAGACGATTTACGTGAAGAACTAGGTGACCTTTTGTTACAAGTTGTCTTTCATTCTCAAATGGCAGAAGAACAAGGACTGTTTAACTTTGAACAGGTTGCTGGGACAATTACTCAAAAACTGATTAATCGACATCCCCATGTTTTTGGGGATGTAGTCTATAGTAACGATGAAGAACGTCAACGAGCTTGGGATGAAGCTAAAGTAAAGGAAAGAAAAGCTAAAAATAAAGTTAATAATAAAAGCGAAAGTGTTTTATCGGGCGTTGCAATTAATCTTCCGGCTTTAGTTCAATGTGAGAAAATTCAAGATAAGGCTGCATACCATGGTTTTGATTGGCCAGATGTTGAGCCTGTGTTTGATAAAGTGCTGGAAGAGTTGGGTGAGGTTAAGGAAGCTTGGATAGAAGAGGATCAGCCTCATATTCAAGAAGAAATAGGTGATTTATTACTCGTTGTTGTGAATTTAGCTAGGCACTTGAAAGTAAATCCGGAGCTTGCTCTTAAAGAAGCGAATACAAAATTCAGTAAACGTTTTAATTATATTGAGCAGCAAGTGGAGGCATCAAAGCGAAGTCTTCGTGATTGTGAATTACAGGAATTAGATGCTTTTTGGGATGAGGCTAAAAAAGTACTTAAGCCAAAATAAGATATTGGAATTAGTTGAAACTAACTTTAGTAAAAAACTTTAAAATATTATTTTCGTTTTTTAAGTTTATTGTTTTATTCTTTAACAGGCCGTTTATCTAATTTTCTTTGTAATGTTCGCCTATGCATATTTAATGCCCGAGCAGCAGCAGAAATATTACCGTCATGTTGCATTAATACAGTCTGTAAATGTTCCCATTCTAAGCGTTTGACTGATAAAGGGTTTTTGTTTATTTTAACTGATGAATCGCCTTCGTTTTTATATAAAGCATTTACAATTTCATCTGCGTTCGCGGGTTTTGTTAAATAATGAATTGCTCCTAGTTTGATTGCTTCTACTGCAGTCGCAATGCTGGCAAAACCAGTCAATATAACTATTTGTGTGTTGTCATCAAGCGAAATTAATTTTTTAACCATTTCTAAGCCAGAATCAAAGCCAATACGTAAGTCAATCACGGCATATTCAGGTTCGGTTTGTTCAGCTAGCATAATACCTTGGTCTACATTGAATGCAGTACTCACCTGAAAATTTCTTTTTTCCAAAGCTGGTTTTAGTACTGAGCAAAAGGTTTCGTCATCATCAACTAATAATAAGTTTGGTTTGTCCATTTCCTGTGAACTCATAGCTTGTCTCTATTGTTAATTAAAGGAAGGGTGATTTCAACACAAGCTCCTCCAGATTGAGCATTAAGAAACACTATTTTACCGCCTAAATGCTTAATTGTGGAATAAGTAAGAAATAAACCAACGCCTAATCCTTGTTTGTTACTAATAACAGCTTGTTTACCAACATATTCGATGATTTTTTTAGGGAACCCAGGGCCAAAATCTCTGATTTTTAAAAATAATTGTTGGTCATCCCAATTGGCTATAAAATCAAGACCTTTGTTTGTCGGGGAAACTTCAGCAGCATTATTTAATATATTAATAATAGAATGAGTTAAAGTTCTCTCAGCAACTATTTTAGCGTTAATATTAACAGAGGGAGAGATATCTAAATTGAGTTTAGTTGTTGCATTATGAGTGCGCCATTGATTAAGTACTTCATCTATATAGCTAATAAGGGACATCGGCTTTCCTGATTCAGCTCGCATCTCACCAGAAGATGCTGATAGAACAGAAATTGCCTGTTTACACCGGTCAATTTGCTGGCTAATGATTTTTATTTTATGATTTAAATCTTGGTATTGGCCTTCAGGATAGTCGACCCCTATTTCATGAGCAACAATTGCCATTGTACCTAGAGGAGTTCCCATATCATGAGCCGCACTCGCAGCAAGTGTACCTAAAGAAACAATGCGCTCATCACGTAAGGCATTTTCTCGAGCATCAGCTAGTCTCCGTTCTTGCTCTTTTAATGTTTTGGATAAGTTAGCAACAAAAAAAGCGACAAGCCCAGCACTGAAAACAAAACCAAACCACATACCAAAAATATGTAGATTAAAATAATGTCGGTCTTGTGTTACATGTAAATAGTGTTGTAATTCTGGGCTATTTACCATATGGGTAGGGGATAAATGCGGCTCTATGGCAGGTAAAGGGATGTTATAAGCAATTAATACGGTGTACGTGCAACAAGTCAGAATAACCATGTTCCAGGCATATGCCTGTGGAAGCATGATGGCTGTTAGTATCAAAGGTAGTAGAAATACCCAAACAATTGGATTTGAGGCTCCGCCGGTTAAATAAAGTAAAGAACCTAAAGCAAATACATCTATTGAAATTTGAGAAAAAATTTCTAGTTCAGTTACTGGTTCATCTGTGCGTAAACGCATCCATGTATATAGGTTGACTGCACATATTGAAAATAGAACGAGCCAGAGCTGTTCTTGAGGTAACGATATGTGTAGGACATAGACTGTAATAATAATCAGCATTGATTCGCTTAATATCATTAAGTTTCTAAGGATATAAAGCCACCTTAAATTATCCCTGATTGAAACATTTGATTTAGGTAGAAAATTTTCAAGCATATTAATCTGAGAGAAGTATGATTATTTAATTAGTAATAATAAACCGGATTGCATCAAGTCTTAGCTGGGTTTGTTTTATATTTTCGATTGAAAGTGATGACATGTCTTTAAGTTGGTTAATTTCTTGATCTTTAATACTTGGGTTGATTTTTTTTAATCTAACCATACGATCAATTTCGCCTGATAATGTTTTCATCATTTTTGTATTACTTTCTTCTATCAAGTTTTGCATTTCTTGATTGGCAGATACTTTAGCTGTTTTTATCATGTCAGTTATATATTTTCGTTGACTATTTATAAAACTAATAATTTGATCTTTATCAAATTTATTGTCTGTTTCTAACAGGCTTTGATGACTAATCGCTTCACTCACATTGTTTTTATTTTGATCAATTAAAATTCTGATCGGGGTATGAGGCAAAAAACGGCCAATTTTTAATTCAGCAGGCGCACTACACTCGACAATAAATAACAGTTCGAGTAAGAACTGCCCCGGCTTAAGAGAAGAGTGTTTTATGACACTTAGAGAGGCATTTCCAGTTTCACTGGACAACACAAGATCCATGGCAGTCATAACCATCGGGTGTTCTTGAGTAATAAACAGCATATCTTCTCGGGCAAGAGAAATATTTCGATCGGTTGTTACGGTAACACCGTCATCTGGAACCATAGGGAAATAGGAGATACGTAAATTTTCACTAGGTTTAAGAATGTAACAGTTTGTTGAATGATATTCAGCATCAACACCATAGCAGTCAAACATGGCTTCCATATAAGGCCAAAGAGAATTATCTTTATCAAGAGAATGTAATTGGCTGACGAGTTCTTGGGCAGGGTCTTGTCGACAAGAATTTAATTCCAATAATTGGTCTCGCCCATTTAACATGTCCAGTTCTAATGATTTATTGAGCTGTTGGGTTTTTGCTATAAATGAATCAACTGATTGTTGATTGTGATTTTCAAGTAAGTTAAGTAATTCTGTGCTCACTTTGCTAGCTACTTGTGATGCAGCAGAACAGTTATGTTGAAAAGCATTAAATCCTTCTTCATACCACAGATACAGGAGGTGTTGAGCTGTGTTTAAAATGTAAGGGATATGAATTTGAATGACATTTTTTTGCCCTATACGATCTAATCGACCAATACGTTGTTGTAATAAATCAGGATTTGTGGGTAAATCAAATAAAATTAAATGGTGAACAAATTGAAAGTTTCTACCTTCAGATCCTATTTCTGAACAAATCAATAATGGGATAGTACTTTCTTCATCAGAAAAATAAGCAGCAGCTCTATCTCTTTCAACAATGGTCATGCCTTCATGAAACACAGCTGTAGCAATTCCTTTACGATTTTTTAGTGTTTGTTCTAATTCAATGACTGTTTCAGCGTGCTTGCAAAGCAATAAAGCTTTTTTTCCAGTCTCTTGTAATTCACTTAACTTATCTAGTAGCCATATAAAGTAGGGATTGTTTTCCATACTAGAGGAAGTATCGGTCATCTCTTTTAAAGGGTAGCCATAGCTTTCTCTATCAGGAAATCCTAGAACAGTATGCCGAGAATTTCTAAATAAAATTCGCCCTGTTCCATGGTGATCTAGTAATAATTCAATTAACTCTTCTCTTGCGAGGGTTGAACTTTCTTGGTCATTTATATTTGATAACAATGTATCAACATTATCTTGTTTTAATAGGTTTTTGAGTCCTTGTTGCTCTTTATCGGTAAGGATATCGCCAGAGATTAGTAATTTAGCTGCATTCGCAACAGGTTCAAATTGTTTTTCTTCCTCTAAAAATTGATCAAAGTGATAGAAACGATCAGGGTCTAACAGTCTCAAACGGGCAAAGTGACTCTTTTGGCCTAATTGCTCGGGTGTTGCTGTTAAAAGGATTAGTCCAGGGGTCGCTGCTGCTAATTGTTCAACAAATAAATAATCGGTACTTGGATTTTTTTCATTCCATTCTAAGTGATGTGCTTCGTCCACTATTAGCATGTCCCAATCAGCTTGAAGAATTTGTTCTTGTCGCAAAAGGTTATCGGAAAAAAAACTTTGAGAACAAAGTACTAATTGCTCGGTGACAAAAGGGTTTTCCTCAATTGTTGCAAGGCATCGCTCTTCATCGAAAATACTAAAGGTTAAGTTGAAGCGTCTCAACATCTCTACTAACCATTGATGTAATAAACTTTCGGGAACAATAATTAGTATGCGTTGACTTAAACCATTAATGAGCCGATGTTGAAGGATCAAGCCTGCTTCTATCGTTTTTCCTAGCCCCACTTCATCTGCAAGCATAATACGAGGTTCAAATCGACTTGCTGCTTCGTGGGCAATATAGAGTTGATGTGCTATTAAAGAAGCTCTAGCACCTTGCAGTCCTTTTACTGAAGATTGTTGATGTAGTTGTTGTCTACACCAGGTTTCGTAACGTAGTAAAAACCAGGGTGATGGGTCAATTTGACCTGTAAATAAACGATCTTGTGGTTTGTTAAATTGAATGTGATGATTTAAGTCCATTTCTTCTAAATTGACTTTATTACCAGATTCATCGATACCTATGTATGTGATAAGGCCTTCATTTATTAAAACATCTGTCACTGATATTTTTTTATTATCAGTAGATTCAATAACATCATTCTTTGAAAATAGAGCGCGAGTTAGTGGTGCATTATTTTTTGCGTAGACTCGTTTATTACCTGTTGCTAAAAATAAGACGGAGACTCTGTTGAATTCTACGTCTAAAATCAGGCCTAAACCTAATTCAGACTCAGTATTACTAATCCAACGTTGTCCCGGAATAAAATCATTCATGATTCAGATAAATAGGTTGGTAGAGATAAAACAATTATTCTAATATGCATGTTTATTTCCATAAGGAGATGGGTTTTATAAGTTTTTTCAATGGAAAAAGTGGTGTTAATAATTTGATTTGTTTTTTCTGCGTTCAATAAGGCCACACAAATTTGTTAATAATTGTTGAGTAATTTGTTTTTATAATTGATCATTATGTCTACTCCAGGGTTTAAGTAATAATTATATTTTTAGTTGGATCTGGTCAAAAAAAATTGCTCCAAACAGTGAAAAAGTTTCTGGAAGAGCCGCTTCTTGGATAAAATTAAAAATTTTGGATATCGGCAAGCATAATGCTTCTTTTGCTATTAAATGGGTGGTCAGATGTAGCTTAGAGTCGTTCATTTTAATCGCAAGCATATTTCTTTCAATAGAGATAAAAATAAGAAGAAGTTATTTTACGATGTATTATATAGGTATTAATAAAAAAGTATGAGTGAGTTAAAAATAAGATGATACGGGTAGGAATAGTCGGCGGGACAGGATATACAGGAGTTGAGTTATTAAGGATGCTTGTTTTACATTCTGGAGTCGAAATTGGGGTTGTTACTTCACGTTCAGATGCAGGAAATAGAGTGGATGCTCTTTACCCAAGTTTACGAGGGATGTGTGATGTTGTTTTTTCTATGCCTGAGATAGAGTCTTTAGCTGAGTGTGAGGTGGTGTTTTTTGCAACACCAAATGGAACTGCTATGCTAATGGCAGAGGAGTTGTTAAAGCGTAATGTTAAGGTTATTGATTTATCTGCAGATTTTAGAATAAAAAATCATAAAGAATGGTCTGAATGGTATGGTATGGATCATGCCTGTCCAGAGTTGATCGGAGAGGCTGTGTATGGTTTACCAGAAGTAAATCGTGAAGCAATTAAAGCAACAAATCTTCTGGCCTGCCCGGGATGTTATCCTACTGCTGTCCAACTGGGGTTTTTACCTTTGATTGAAAATAAGTTAATTGATTTTTCTCATTTGATTGCAGATGTAAAGTCAGGTGTGAGTGGAGCTGGGCGAAAAGCTCAGGTATCTGCTCTAATGAGTGAAACAGGAGAAAGTTTTAAAGCTTATGCTGTAGCCGGGCATCGACACTTACCAGAAATTACTCAAGGATTAGAAATTGTAGCAAAAAAAACAATTGGGCTAACATTTGTACCCCACTTGACACCTATGATTCGTGGTATTCATGCAACGTTATATGGACAATTTTCTGG
Organism: Methylococcales bacterium; assembly: GCA_023145835.1. Taxonomy (GTDB): domain Bacteria; phylum Pseudomonadota; class Gammaproteobacteria; order Methylococcales; family Methylomonadaceae; genus QPIN01. The sequence continues at coordinate 4,108 of JAGLDH010000019.1, read as the reverse complement.
AGATATTGACTGTGTTCACACATTATTTGAACAGCGATATAAAAATGAGTTGTTCGTTGATGTGCTTCCAAAAGGAGAGCACCCAGATACGAGGAATGTTCGTGGAAGTAATAAGTGCCAGATTGCTGTTCATCAGCCCCAAGGTGGAAATACGCTTGTTATTTTGTCGGTGATAGATAATTTAGTAAAAGGTGCCGCCGGGCAAGCCATACAAAATATGAATATTATGTATGGTCTAGATGAGAAGCTTGGGTTAACAACAGTTGCTCTCTATCCATAATTCTTGACTAAATTGGTGGGTATTGACATAATTATACAATATCGATAGTTGAGTGTATTTATTTAAAAATAAAATGAGCTTTTTTACTTCTTTGTATGGAGAATATTAAATTCGTCTCATGGTTTTTGAAAAATTGGACTAAACTAATTTATTTTTTTATTAATTTTTATTTATTTGCTGGTATAAAAAATGGCAGAACCAATTGTTTTTACAGATAACGCAGCCAAGAAAGTAGGCTCATTAATTGCAGAGGAAGGAAATGATAGCTTAAAATTAAGAGTTTATATTTCTGGTGGTGGGTGTTCAGGTTTTCAGTATGGCTTTACTTTTGATGAAGAGATCAATGAGGATGATACTCAAATTGAAAATGATGGTGTGGTGGTATTAATTGACTCTATGAGTATTCAGTATTTGAATGGCGCTGAAATTGATTATAAAGAGGATGTTTCTGGAGCTCAGTTTGTAATTAGAAATCCAAATGCAACTACAACTTGTGGTTGTGGGTCTTCATTTTCAACATAATCAACTTTTTATTTTCTTCCGGGGTATATTCCCCCAAGAATAGCAGGAGCTTTTGCTCCTGTGACTTCCATTATATTACCAGGTAGGTTATTAATGGTTTGTTTGGCTAGCCAAGCGAAAGCCATGGCCTCTACATGATCAGGGTTAACCCCAAATTTTGCTGTTGATGAGACAGGGTGTGATAAGTGTTTTCTAATGGATTGCATCAAATATTCATTATGAGCACCACCTCCGCAAATTAATGTTTGATTGGTGAGAGGTGCATGCTGTTGAATGGCTTCAGCTATTGCTTCTGCAGTAAATTGACACAAACTAGCTTGGATGTCCTTTTTGCAACAATCAGAGAAATTGCTTATTTTTTTATTAAACCAGAACTGGGAAAAGTATTCTTTACCTGTGCTTTTTGGTGGAGTTAATTTGAAATAAGGGTCTTGTTTAAAAAAATCAACTAACTTACTGTTAGGTGTCCCCGTTTTAGCCCAAGCACCATTGCTATCATATGACTTGTTTAAGTTTTTGCTAATCCAGTAATCCATCAATGTATTGCCAGGGCCAATGTCAAAGCCTGTTGTTTTGTTGGCAGATAGGTATGTAATATTAGCAATACCACCGATATTAATAATACTTATGTTTTCTTTGGTTAAGTCAAAAATCTGAGAAAAAATAGCTTGATGAAATGCTGGAACAAGTGGTGCGCCTTGGCCACTAACTGCTAAGTCTCTTCTGCGAAAGTCCGCAACTGTAGTAATGCCTGTTTTTTCTGCAATGATATTTGGGTCACCTATTTGTAGGGAGAAAGCAGGGGGTCTATCAGGAGCATGATAAATGGTTTGGCCGTGGCTACCTATTGCCGTAACTTCGGAGTGAGGAACGCCTGCTTTATTGAGTAGATTATTGGCGGCTAGAGCAAATAGATTGCCTAATTTTGTATCAGTAGAGCCATATTCTGTTAAGAGGATGGGTTTGTTAGGTTGAGATAGCCGCTGAATATCATTTTTTATTGAGCTTGAAAATGGAAGGTACTCAAAAGATATAGGATTAATTTGAGTACTATTAAATTCAACTAAACTTGCATCAATACCATCGAGGCTTGTCCCTGACATTAAGCCAATGAAAAGCTCGGGCATTAGCTATTGTGTGTTTTCTGCCAGTAAGGTAGTCGCTTTTACTTTATCTAACTGGGCAACTAATGGTTGAGTTTGTTGTTTGAATTTTGCTAATAAAGATTCTTTAATAGGCTGTGAAAGTGGTAATTTTACTGTTAAAGGGTTTTGATGCTTTCCATTGACTAGAAATTCATAGTGTAGATGGGAGCCAGTCGCTAAACCTGACCTTCCAACATAACCAATGACTTGGCCTTGTTTAATAGTAGAGCCAGTTCTTTGCCCCTTTTTAAATTTAGATAGATGAGCATAAAGAGTGCTGTATTTTTTTCCATGTTGAACAATAACAACTCTTCCATAGCCGCCTTTGTTGCCACGAAAAATTATTTTTCCATTGCCTGTTGATTTGATGGCTGTTCCAGTTCTTGCTGCATAATCAACTCCTTTATGAGCTCGAATCTTATTTAAAACGGGATGTTTTCTTTTTAAATTGAAATGAGAGCTAATGCGAGCAAAATGGACAGGCGTTCTTAAAAAAGCTTTGCGCATGCTCTTTCCATTAGGAGTGTAATAACCAGTATTTCCTTGATCGTCTTCAAATCTAACGGCAGTGAATGAAGTACCTTGGTTAACGAATTCTGCTGAAAGAATGTTGCCCGTACCAAACTCTTTGCCATCAACATATAGTTTTTCGTAAACGACTGTGATTTGATCGTTTTTTCTTAAGCTAAGTGCGAAGTCTATATCCCAGCCAAAAATTTTGGCTAGTTGCATAGTGAGTTTGTCTGAGAATCCGGCTTCTTTACCATCAAGAAATAGAGATGACTTGATAGTGGTTTGGACGCTGGCAATTTTTATTTCAATTGGGGTGCTAATAACTTCAATGTCAAATGCCTCTTTAGAGCGGGTTGCTATAATAGAGGTTATAAAATCTTTTTTATAAACAAGTTGTTTTAGTACATTGTTAGAGTCAATGTGAGCTATTAACTCTTTATTTGCAGCAATTGACCTGAATTGATTTCCATTCTCTTTAGCGTGAATGATATTGTATAAATCGATTTGTTTTAATTTTAGCTTTGAGAAAATTGAAGATAAACTTTCCCCCTTTTTAATTTTATGAACTACCGTTTTAAGCTTAGGCGCTAGTGTAGTTGATGCAGGTATATTAACAGGTGTATTAACAGGTGTATTAATAAGCGTAGGTTCTGAATCTGAAAGGTCTGTATTCTCTGAAACAATTGGATCAGATACGACAGGCAGGGAAATAAGTGTAGTAGTAGATTTAACTTTAGGTAGAAGTAAAGTTGTTGTTATATTGTTTGGTTCAATGTTTTTTGGTGAAATAAGAGCGTAACTTGCAGTTGCAGCGATAGCTGAACTAATGCCTAAAAACAAAGATTTATATAATTTATTTTTCACAAGTTTGTATGTTTAATATTTTAAAATTATTGCTCAATTATTTGTAAGGAGGCAATCGACTGCGACCAATTATAGACTAATTTAAAATAAATATCTGTAGATAATCAACCAAATAATTTAGGTAAAAGCTGAAAAGTGCTATCAAGTCTACGTTTTGAGGTATAAAAAAGTATGCGTCATGTGTGTTTTTTTTTGTTGGAATGTGGTGATAGAGGATATATTTTACGAATTAAGAGTTAATAAATTTATAATAGGTATATTTATTTTTGATTTGGAGAAGATGTTGCAAAAAGATAGTTAAAGCTGGTTTTGATCCAACTGCACCAGATTTACATTTAGGTCATACAGTACTTAATTAAGTTAAAGCAATTTCAGGATTTAGGACATGATGTTCAGTTTCTAATTGAAGATTTTACGGGGATGATAGGAGGTCCAGCAGGAAAAATTACTCGTAAGTCGTTATCTAAGGAAGATGTGTTGGAAAATGCTAAGTCATATCAAGAGCAAGTTTTTAAGATGCTCGATCCTGATAGAGCTCAAATTGTATTTAATTCCACATGGATGAATAAGGTTTCTTCGGCTGAGTTAATTCAATTGGCATCAAAGCATACAGTGGCAAGAATGTTGGAGTGTGATGATTTTAGTAAGCGGTTCAAAGGGGGGCGGCCCAATGTCATTAAGTTAAGAAATTTATAGAGCTATTCACCTTGGAGACGGAGCTTTAGCCCCGTATTTGGAGAAACTAAAGTCCCTCCTCCAAATGTTTTATGCTTAACTTAACGAC
>JAGLDH010000189.1 GCA_023145835.1 Methylococcales bacterium | reverse complement strand
GATTTTCAAAAGACTCAAAAATTAGGGCTACAAATTTAAGACGGGACACCCAGTAATTCCAAAGGGTTAGAAACAACTCGGCTTCGTCCCTTACGAGGCAATGGCAATTCCCCCATTTCATCTAATAACCAAGAAAATAAATCTGGAAATTCTATATCAAATAATCGCGTCGCAGCTGTTGTGCCATCTTCTCGTTTTATCCCGTAGTTATGAATCACCGTCAATGCTTTTAATCGTTTTGGGCTTAAGCCTCGCCCATTATGATACATCTGCGATAAACAGCCATTACGTCCCTCAACAGCTGATGAACTCCGATGAAACTGTCTCACCATGTTTTCAGCCCATGTGAGCCAACGCCCCATATCACTGACTGACAATGTACGGCTAAAAGGATGGGCTTTAATCTTTGCAGAGGCTTGTTCCCACGCTTTACAGTACTTTTTTTTGGTTTTAGGGTTCTTGGTCTGTTTCATTTTATGGTGCCAGTAAATCACTGGCAATAAATGGCTTGTCAGCCATTGAGCGGTGTCTTTATTGGTTTCTAAATCGTGCAGACTTTCCCAAACCAGAAGCCACCAGAAAGTGACTGAAACGGCTAAAGGCTGAAACTGATTGCGAAATTTTCGCATCACCTTCCTGCTATCTTTAATACCATTGCTTTGGGCTATCCTTGTAAATGTTTGGGCTCTATTTTCAAGCCTTTCTTCAATTTCTTTAGCCCCGTTAATACTATTATCATGGAGTGAAAAGGGGTGAACTTCTTCACTAATGCCCTGCAAGTTTTCGTGATAATCGTCCTGTGTTTTCTGAGCTTTTTCAAGCATCTTTTCAGCGTTTATTCGCTTGGCTTTATCGTTGAAAAATTGAAAGCCCTGCACTTTTTTGACGGCCTTTTTTTCTTTCTTCTTTGCCGATTCTAATTCTTTGAGTGCCTTTGATAGGCGCTTTCCGAGTCTTGCACCTAACCAGCGACTTACATCCTGCTGAGCATGAAACACATCGGCTCCCGATTCACATTTAAAGCCTGTGACAGCCATTTTTATCAATGCCCTTGCTCGGTCACTAATCACATGACTGACTTCAAGCCCTAACGACTCTAGTCGTGGCGTGGTTTTCTCATACCACGTATCGAAACATCTATCATCACTCACATCTTCTAATAAAAGATAGCCTGAGCGCAAATCCATTAAAACCAAAATAATAAAGTCGCCAAAAAAAGTTTCATCTAAACCCGCGATAATTTTATGGGGTTTCTCTTTAATCTGTTTTTCACATAACACCTGAAATTTTGGTAACAATGTTTCCATTTGGTTCAGCTGAGATTGCAAGGCCGATACAGAAACGCCAATATGGGTATCAATACGAATCATTTTAAAAAACAGGGATAACGTATTGGCTCCCACACCTGACTTTAAACCGAAAAAGTATAACGCGGCAAAGACCATTAGCCTCAGCCAGGCACTTCCTGCCTCTGTTTCCCACTGCGAAGATTCAGGATGTTGATCTCGCCGTTTTATGGCCTGAGTATGACGGTGAGTACTGCTCTTGGATCGGCCAATACATTTAGCCAGTTTTCGGATTGTTTGTTTGCCCTTATCGATAACTTCATTGATAATGCTTCTGTTAGCTTCGCGTATTTTCTGTGTCGTTCTGTTTTTTTAGTCATTAACTTTATGATACAGAAATAGGCAAGCTAACCTTTATTTTTTCAGTTTTGTCCCGTCTTAAGTCTGTAGCCATAAAAGTGGGTAAAAATGGCGGTCTTTAGTCTTATCCTGTTACATAGCAATACTACGCGTTGCTATTGCGGGTATTTTATCTAATAATGCAATACAGATATTACCTTAAGGGAGATGTTTTGCTTATTATTGATAGGATTTTAAATCATAATTCAGGGCTATCTGGTACTAAGTTTACTGGATTTTTAAATTAATCGCTTATGTTAAAAAGTCGTCGAAATTTCATTAAAAAAGTCCTGTCTTATGCAAGCTATGGCTGGCTAACGAGCACTGGATTTCTTTACAGTGGATTGGCTAAGGCTCAATGGACAAAAGAGTTTTTTGCTGCCAGTAACTATCAAGATATATTAAATCAATTATTTCCAGATGTTACTTATATAAAGAGTAAGAAAATAAAATTTAGCCGTTTGCCCCGTAAGGCTGAAAATGGCGCAATTGTGCCTATCAAAATTACTTGTGATTTAGAAAATGTGCATAAAATTATCATTTTAGTGAGGAAAAACCCCCACCCATTAATTGCGGAGTTTTTTTTGTCTTCGGCAGTAGCCTCTGAGGTAACGGCGCGAATAAAAATGGCTAAGAGTGGGGATGTGACGGTGATTGCTGAAGCAGAAGGGAAAATTTATTATAATAAGCAGCATGTAAAAGTAACCGTTGGTGGGTGTGGAGGTTAATTGATTATGTCGAGCATTAAAATCAGAACGAAGCGACGCAATGGGCAAACTCAAATACGGACTTTGATTACCCATCCAATGGAAAATGGGCGAAATAAGGACAAGAAAAAACAACTCATCCCTGCGCATTATATTCAGCAGCTTTGGGTGGAACATAACCAAGTAAAAGTGATGAGTTGTAATATGGCGGGTAGCATCTCTAAAAATCCGTTTTTTGTGTTTCAACTTATTGGAGGTAATGTGGGCGATAAAATCACCATTACTTGGGAAGATAATTTGGGCAATACCGATACTAATGACCGTATTATTGACTAATCTATGATTAAGACTCAACCGAGTTGTGCTGATATATTTGAATCAGGTTTGTTACCTGTTGAGCAGGCACTTGAGAAAATCATGTC
>JAGLDH010000188.1 GCA_023145835.1 Methylococcales bacterium | reverse complement strand
TGACCCCGATTATTACTGACCCCGATTATTACCCCGATTATTATGACCCCGATTATTACCCGATTATTCACCCCGATTATTTCGATTATTTTGACCCCGATTATTTTGTGACCCCGATTATTACGATTATTACTCTGGCTCCGATTATTATATTGCGGCAGTGAAAAAATTACTTAAAACCAGAGTGCAGGAAAATAGAATATGATTTTAGAAAGCATCAAAAATAGACGCTCCATCTTTCCGCCACAATTTAACAGTGATGAAGTATCCATTACTGAAATTAATACGCTATTGGAAGCAGCTAACTGCGCGCCCAGCCATTAAATCTGAGCCGTGGCGTTTTAAGATGATACACAGTGTAGAAAGTAAAAAATCGTTTGCGACATTTATTTCTGAGACTTACAAAAAGAAAGCAGGCACATTCTTAGAAGTAAAGTATAACCGGAGGATAGCTATAGAAAATTATTGCCAACAAAGTGAGTCGCCAGCTTGAAACAAAAGCTAAACAAAAGTTTTATCTAATAAATTGGCAAAGCTTTGTTGATTTTCTAAGTTAATAGAACCAGTGGAAAAAAAGATCAAAATTAGCTTTCTTTTCACCAGTCCTAACAGGATGATCAAAAATGTGAGCAAAATAAAATGAATGATGCCATGGTTGTGATTTGCGATTTGTACGGACAACTTTTTTATCTATTTTTCGTAGTTCATGATTATCATTAAATTCTTTAATAGCTAATGCTTCACCACAAAATGAATTCTGAAGAACATTGGAATAAGAATCATCTTCCCAGATCATAACAGTGGGGAGTAAACATTCTGCATCAGCATCAAATACTTTCAACCCATCAAGAGATGAGCTGTATAAGTCTACATCAAGAGAAACAAAACCTATTGGGGACTCAGGTGTACATTTGTTTTTAATGAATTCAGGGATGGTCTCTGACACGTTACCGATTATAAGGTTACAATTTGATGGTAATTCATCTGCAAGAGCTTCGAAGTCAGGCATTTCCATACTTCCTGAGTCCCAAAGTTCAGGGTGGTCACGATAATCGGTTAGCTCTGGCAACCCCGCTCCAGTGTCAAAGCCATAGATATCAAAATTCATACCCATAGTTTGCTGAAGAAACCCACAGATTTCACAAAGGCTTTTTAGTCCACCTCCAAACCAGACACCAAGCTCAACAATGCTGACACGTGAGAGTCCCATTCTCCTCGCCTCTTCAGCTGCAAGCAAAACACCGTAAGCATAAAAAGATTTTTCAAATACATCATTATATATTGCTTCATATCCCAGTTTTTGAAGGTCAACTGGCTGAGCTCCTTGCAAATTTATCAGTATATTATGTAGCTTTTTGGCTTGAAAAGTATTTATACATTTGTCAACAGGTACTTGTTGCTGCTGTAACCATACTATATCATCATGTTCATTATAAGCACTTGTTAATATTATGCTTTTTACATTTGTAAAGTCGATTTCTGACACTTGTCTGACAGGAAGGTTATTAACAATGCTTACTACTGCTCCACTAAACAAATATTTCCAGTCACTTCCAGTGTAGCGGTCACATATTGCTACACTGGATAACCCATTAAGACCATACAGTCTTAACATATGAAGGGTTTTTTCTTGTGCCCCAATAAAGACAACTTCTGGTTTACAGGTTTTTTTTGGTAAGAAAGGAATTGCATTTCTTAAAAAGTAGCTGATGCCACTGCGTATTAGGTTA
>JAGLDH010000187.1 GCA_023145835.1 Methylococcales bacterium | reverse complement strand
GACGTTCCCTGAATCCAAAAAGTAAGCAATGGCGCGCTTGTTTATTGGCTCTTTTTGGAGATCATAAGGCAAGTCAAAATCCAGAAGTTATTAAATCCACTGTCCTTTTACCTATTTTAAGAGGAAATGCTGGAGTGCTATCTATGTGTAGTAGTCAGACTTGATGATCTGATAGTTGCCCGTTTTTAAGGTATCTGTCAGATTTCTTTTGATTTCCTGGTTTAATTTGTCACATTAATAAGCCATATTTTTGTATCTTGACCTGAGCTTTCTGCTGATTCGAAAACAATTTTTCCACTATCCGGAGAGATAGAAGGTGCTCCATCATAGCCTTTATATGTTGTAATTTGAGTACGTTCTCCTCCACTCATAGAAGGTTTTTTAAAAATATTTGCACTTGCATCACCAGTAACTGCAGCACTATAAATTATCCAATTCCCGTCGTAAGAAAAAACTGCATCAGTTGCATCTTCATTATTTAATGATACTGTGAAAGGGTCATTACCATCCGAATCCATTATTCTAATTACCCAGGCATCACCCACTTTTTCCTGATAGAGAATTCTATTTCCATCAGGAGACCAATTAGGTTGTCTGGCATCTATACTTCCACTAGTCAGAGTAATATAATTAGAACCACCTATTTGAAGTTTTGTTATAACTCCATCATTTTCTTTATACTCTATAACATTGCCATCTCTATCTTTAACAGCATCATGAGTTTCAAATAATACCCATTGACCATTTGGGGAAAATGTTGGCTCATACGATTGTTTATTAACTTGTGATGTAATTTGTATTTCATTCCCTGTTGTCCCCGCATCATCTATCATAAATATTTCATCATGTTCATCAGTTGCTTGAGAAGCTGCGGAAAAAACAATTGCTTCCTGATGGACATTCCATGAAGAGCCGGGTAGATTAACATTATGAGATGGTTTAACAGGATCAATATCGACTAATGTACTCAGAACTCCAGTCTCTAAATTATAAGTATGAATACTCGATTTCCCATTATTATATCCATCTTTAAACCGTGTAAACACAATTGATTCACCATCTGGTGAAAATGCTGGATTTTGTAAACTACCCTTCAATGATGCCGGAATGGGTAACTGATATGCTTGATCTTCTCGACCTAATGCGTTCGCATTTGTCTGAGTAAGGGTTAATAAAACTAGTAGCACACTTATCTTTTTCAACATTATGACTCCTCGGTTATTTTTACATTATTGAAGTTTATGAATCCCATTGCTTTTTTAGCAATTATATTTAAGTAACTAGAACCATTGTAGCATGACAAAAAATTTAAAAAATAGCGTAGCTCCTTGAAATGTAATTAAATACCGATTTTTTTGTTTTGGCAAACATGAATAACGGATAATTACAGATCAACGAACTAACCGCTATATTAAAGAGCATTTTCATTGGAACAAGGCAAGAATGGGATGTTTTGTAGGCATGCTAATAGCTTTATTAGTTGTAGGCACAATAAACCTGATGCAATTGGCTCTATTTTTTCCTAGCAAGGCATTGCTTTCATCTCATTACAGGCGCATACAACGATTTTTTAGTGAACATTGGCTTGATTACAATTAAGTGGCTCGTTTTATCATGAAGTTATTTGGTTTTACCAAAAATGACTTTTATTTGTCACTGAATAGAACCAACTGGAAATGGGGTAAAACCAATATTAATTTATTGGTGTTGGCCGTTGTATATAAAGGCGCAGCCATTCCCGTGTATTGGTTGCCTTTGAATAAGAGGGGCAACTCTAATTGGTGAGAAAGAATCGTGTTAATGAAGCGATTTATTAACCAGTTTGGTCAGGACAGGATTAAGGGATTGTTAGCAGATCATGAATTTATAGGCGATAACTGGATGGACTGGCTCATTGAAGAAAAAATACCTTTCAATATTCAGATTTGTAACAATAGTTATGGTACTGGGCTCCAACTATTTATCAATCAGACAAAAGCACACCGATACTAACCAGTCAGTAATGAGACAATTTATTGTTTTATCTATAAATATTGTCCTGACTAGATAAAGCTATTACCATGAAAATACGTGGTACGATGGTTTAAAGGGATAGAAGGGGGAAATCGAAACAAGATATGATTCTTGATCTAGTGGGTATAGATAAGCGTCCAAAAATAATTAATAATAAACTAAACAACCACCAGCTAAA
>JAGLDH010000186.1 GCA_023145835.1 Methylococcales bacterium | reverse complement strand
AAGCTGGCTGACCCCTTGATTTCCTTTTATGTGGATGATTCTGCGGTTGGCTGTCCTTTAATTCATCCCAGTGGCTTTAAAAAACCTTGTGTTGATTGGGAGAGGGCTGGTAAGTTTATTGAGATCGCATCTAATTCTATCATGCTTTAAAATATACTTTGCGCGGTCACGAATGTTATACCTATCTTAAAAGAAAGTCTCCAATATCGCTCTACTGATACTTACGATCACACCGGTCAAGGTTTTTACCTTGATCGGTGAAACTGTAAACAAAGCAATGGCGATAATCGCAAAACTGCACCTATACTCCAATGTGGAAAAAAGGCAGGCTGAGGCGTTATTATCAGGTAATTTCGATTGCTTACTGTACAAATAAGCGCCAGGAATAAGCGTTAAATACAAGATACAAAAAGGAGTAGAAATGGATGTCATGATAATTGGATCTGAACCTGCCATTGAGTAATAACCATCACAAGTTAATACAGTTAGGATAGTAAAAATGAATAAGCTTATCCACCAAAAAATTTTATAGTATTCATAGCGTTGTTTTTCTTTAAAGCATTGTAAAAAGCTGGCTAGTGGAATATTAATAAAAAGTGCTATTAAAATGGCATACCATCCAATGGAAAGTAAAAAATGTTCAATGTATTGTTTAAGATCGAGGGGAATATGAGTGTTTCTCTTGTAAATAAGAAAATCCCTTTCAGCAATAACTGTATATATATGACGGAATAATTCATCTATTAGAGGGTAACAAAGAAAAGGAAGAGCTATCACTAAAAGATACTTCCAGAAAGATAAAAATTTTATTTTATTGCGTATTTGCTGAAATAACATGTTCTTTATCACCGGGCGCTATACTTATTCTTTTGTTGAGCGTAGCTGTTTAAGACAGTATCTGATCCTTGAACCTCACTTGTTCGTCTGCTATCGACAAAAACCAGTATGGTACAAATTCCGCATCCGTGAGTGACCGCGCGAATATAGTCAGGGAATGCATACGATAAACAAAGAAAAGATGATAATCGCAAAGCTTAACATATATTCTGTAGTAGAAAAAAGGCAGGCTGAGTTATTACCTGACAGTGATTGTTTACTATACAGATATGCACCAGGAATAAGCGTTAAATACAAGACACAAAAAAGAGTAGAAATAAACCGGTTGGGTGAGGGGTAGATCTCTCCCATAGAGTTAGATCCGAATAACAATGTGGTGAGGGTGGCAAAAAGGAATAAGGTTATCCACCAAAATTTTTTATAGGCCTTATAGCGATGATTTTCTTTAAAGCATTGTAAAAAATAGGCTGCTGGAATATTGATAAAAAGGAGTACTACTATGATATACCATGTAATGGAGCTTAATAATGCGATAACAGGCATTAGGACAAACTCACAAAGCCTTAGGTTAAACATTAAATCAAACTCACTAGGTCTTAGATCAAATTCACTAAGTCTAAGTCTTCGACCAATCTCACTAAAATGCATATCTACATTTAATTTAGGAGCGTTTTTTCCAAAAATAAGATCGAAAAGAACCTCTATTAGAGGATAGCAAATAACTAGAATAGCCATCACTAAAAGGTGCTTCCAAAAAGATGAAAATGTTAGTTTATTGCGAATTTGCTGAAATATCATATTCATTATCAACTAGTGCAGTTTGTGTTAAGTGCCCAAGTTAAATTAATTTTACGTTGGGTACTGTTCACCTATTCTTACTTTTTAAATAAGAATAGGTGCAGCTGTTTAAAATTAAAATTGGTCAAGGCAATAGAATAAATAACCTATTACTTTTTTCTGCGACAAGGAGTTGGTTATGTGTCTCTTTATATGGCTATTGCCTAGCCTAGCCTTGAAAAATCACCTGTGATTTAATAGAGCAGTTATTGCGCGTTACTTAATCAATTTATATTTGAATGAATGATTAGCACCCAGGACTTTCTTCTTTTGGATGCAACATTGAAGCGGTTGAGGGTTTCAAGGGGTCAGCCAGCTTGAT
>JAGLDH010000185.1 GCA_023145835.1 Methylococcales bacterium | reverse complement strand
AGTATCGACAGTGAATGCCGTTTGCCTCGATTATCTCGCTCATCCGTTAAGTTTTTTAATGCATTGATAAATTTCTTTTCTTTTGTGCCAAAGGTCAATTCAAGTTCAGGATTAGGTAATGTAGATAACTCAGTTGATAACATACTCGTATAAAAATACAAATATTTTACAGCATGTCAATTGATATTTTTATGAGAAAGCTGTGGTCGCTCAGGGTAGCCAGAGCTGGAAAGAATAAATTTTTCTATCCGTATGTGGTGGCCAGTTCTTGTTGCTTATCAGTCAACTCACCTAATTATTCTGATAGCCAGGGAAATAATGACGTTTGAATTGTGAACCAGCTTTGTGATAATGTATCTTTTAACGTACTCATTTATCGGTAACTTTTAGGTCGTTTTTAGGCTTCCTATTTTATCATTTTTGAGTAAGTTTCATTTTTTTTAGCCTGTGGTGCTAAGAATACTCTTCGGGTTTATTAGTTTTGTAAGAGGCTCTAAAGTGCATAGTTTTTACTAACGATTAGAACAATAAATGACTTTAAATTATTAAACTTTCTAGGATCAAGAGTCTAATGATTTTTTTAACATTCATAATCTCTTCTATGCCTTTATTGGCAAGGTTTTCAGTAATTACTTGTTTTTCTCAAAGGGGTGCAGAATGTCGGTTGTCATCAAAACAGCAATAAAACACCAACAACAAGGGCTCAGTGACCAGCCCCCTCTTAACTTATCCGCCTCGCCCTTATGGCAGGAGAAAAACACAAAGGCCAAACTTGATAATGGTCCAACAGAAGCCCTAAAGCATCTAGAGAAAGAGTCATTTTGGCTGAGTATCGAAAATAAATTCTATCAAAAAAAAATACATAAAAATCAAACCGTTGATACAAAAACAATCTTAAGATTTTTAATTTTACAAGATGTTTTTGGTATTAAAATAGATGGCGTAATCAAAAATCTAGAGATAATTGAATTACCTCACAAACTGAGAAAACAAATAATACCTGATCAAGCAGAGCTGGGAATTCTAAAAGAAATACTTTTAAGAAATAACGTCTATGACGCTATTATTAAGAGGTGCACCATGTCCTTACAAGATAGATATAATGTAGAAAGACAGCAATTACCTTCCAAAGCACCCCATAAACAACCTAAAAACTCTAGACAAGCATCAGTAGCTTGCCCTTATTGTGGGAGTGGCTGTTATTTTAGGAGTAGAAGAAACTCATTTCAACGCATATTTTCTAATAAAATGATTTTAATTTGTGGTGACTGTACAAAAAAATTTAAGAGAAATATATTTTCTGAATAGAAGCCCCTCAGGGTGGGGTGATGAAATTGTTAATTTTTACCACATAAAATAGGATCCATTTTTGTTCTGATTTTCACCTTGGAATAAGCCTCTGTTTTCTTTCTTTTCAGCGTCTCCCCTAGCTCTTCTTTACACCATTTTACAATCGTTTTTACAGGCGTATAAATGAGGGCTTCTTTTACCATATCAACCGTCATTTCACCCACGAATACACCGATATCTAATATTAACGAGGCGAAGCCTTCTTTGGCGTAATCTCGTTCGAGATGTTTTTGTTTTCCAAAGACAGGTTCGATGATTTCACCACTTCCTAATAGCCGCTCATCTTTTTTACAGACACTGCCTTGTCTCTTTACAAAGTCAATCAGATTTTCTTTCAAAGCAACGGCTAAAGCATGATGTAAACCAGACAGTTTTTCTTGAAATTTTTCTCGTAATACGAGGTATCCATTAAGCGTGACTCCTACTGAACATACCACATGTTTTTCCAGTTTGGCAACTTGTAATAATTCATTCCATTCTTCAAGCTTATCTCGATGGTTATTTAGAGCCTGCTCAGTAAGTCAGCA
>JAGLDH010000184.1 GCA_023145835.1 Methylococcales bacterium | reverse complement strand
ACAGGGAACAAGCTAAAGCCAAGTAATGCGCTAGCATGCGAGGGCAGCTAAAATTTTTTACCGATAGAGCCGTCAAGTCATTGAGGGAGGCCTAACGGAGCGGCTTTTGTGCGGAGTTGAGGTGTACGCAGGACGAACCGAGGCTTACCTATTCGCTGCCCACTTTTTGCATTCTGGGGACAGGACGTTCCCTGAATCCAAAAAGTGAGCAATGGCGCGCTTGTCAATTTAAATTAAGGATATAACTGTTTTTAATGGAGATTAATGGTAGGGAGAGATTGACTGAAAATACAAATGTTTGCTAAGTACTTTACTACTTGAAACCATTCATTTGTACAAATACAAAATTATAATGATAAAAAAAGAGATAAAGCAAAAATAAAGGAATTTTTTGATGATTAAAGTTGAACAAGTTGTGAAACATTATTATTTAGGCAAAAGAAAAGTTCCTGCATTAAGGGGGGTTAGTTTAGAAATTGGTGATAGCCAATTCGTGGCTATTCAGGGTCCTTCGGGCAGTGGAAAATCAACATTACTTCATTTAATAGGATGCTTAGATCTGCCAACGAAAGGAGATGTTAAAATCCTTGGGAAATCAACAAACACACTTTCAGATTACCAGCAATCTATTTTACGAAATAAATTTCTAGGGTTTATTTTTCAGTCGTTTAATTTAATCCCTGTGCTCTCAGCTTATGAAAATATTGAATATCCTTTATTACTCCAAGGTATCTCTCGTTCTCAACGTAAACAGAGAGTCAATACATTACTTAAAGAAGTCGGTCTAGAAGAGCATTCGAAACATTACCCCGATTATTTATCAGGTGGTCAACGACAGCGGGTTGCAATTGCAAGAGCCTTAATTACACAACCTCGTCTTATTTTAGCAGATGAACCAACTGCTAACTTAGACTCTGTTACCGGTACAGAAATCTTAGATTTAATGAAAAAAATTAGTCTTGAAAATGGAACAAGTTTTTTGTTTTCAACACATGACCCTAAAATTGCACCTTATGCTGATTGTATACATACATTAAAAGATGGGCTACTAATAAAATGAAAACTCTTAGATTAGCCTTTCGCAATATCTTACGAAATAAACGACGTACATTCTTAACATTATCAGCCATTATTTCCGGTGTTTGTAGCATTGTCATTTTAGGAGGGTTTATTGAGAACACATTTGAAGTTTTGCGGGAACAGACTATTCGAACTCAATTAGGACATATTCAACTATATCAAAAAGGATATATCGAACATGGTGTTGCTGACCCTGCAAAATATTTAATTGACCACCCCGAAAAAGTAGAAGCTGTTTTACAAGAAATTCCTGAAGTACGAGCAATTACTCAACGATTAACACTTTCAGGCCTAATTAGTACAGGCAATAAAACAATGAGTGCTAAAGTCACTGGCATTATTCCTGAACAAGCAAGGTTTTTTTCTACCTCTGAAAAAGTACTTGAGGGGAAACAATTAGATGAAAGAACACCTAAAGGTGGCGTTATTGGCAATGAGTTAGCTAAAGCACTTAATGCTAAAGTGGGTGATTTTCTTATGATAATGACAAACACACTGGATGGAGCAATTAATATTGTCGAGTTTGAATTAGTTGGGATTGCACAAACAGGCTCTCAAGAATATGACAGTGTTTTCGTTAAACTTCCTATATCAGTTGTTCAAAAAGCTCTAGAAACAACAAAGGTAGAAAAAATCGTTGTACTTTTAAATGAAACAAAAAATGTAGATAGTGTGATGGCTAGACTACCTAATCTTTTAGATAAAAATGGTTTGAAATTAGAGCATAGAAGCTGGTCTGATATGGCTGTTTTTTATCATAAAGTTGTTGCTTTATATAAGAGCTTATTTACAGTAATAAAAGTGATTATTGCGACGATTGTACTCTTCAGTATTATTAATACCATGACGATGGCTGTATTCGAAAGAACGCGTGAAATTGGTACTCTACGTGCAATAGGGACTACCCGAAAGGAAATAATGAGTTTATTTATTTCAGAAGGTTTTTTGCTAGGAGTTATTGGGGGCATTCTTGGGCTTGTCTTCGGTATATTTGCAGCGTTAGGAATTAATTATTTTGGTGGAATACACATTCCTCCTCCACCAGGTATGTCACGAGGTTATACTTCCCAGATTTCAATTGTTCCAACTGTGTTGTTATATGCTTTTTTACTGACGGTTACTGTTGCTGTTCTATCCAGCATAACGCCTGCATGGAAAGCAAGCCGAATTAAAATTGTTGAAGCATTAACTTTTATTTAAAAATCATTTTTTTGTATTCTGTAAGAATACATTTTCGTTATAGAAGTTCTTAATTTTTAGGATATAAACAATGAACCAACTCAATAATTGTCTAAGACTATTCATAGGTTGTTTACTTTTTTTAACTCATTCTATTACTTATGGAGAGGCAAGCCTAACAGCAGAAAAAGTTTTGCAAACTATTGATGATATTCGTGCGCCAAGTGATAACTTTAGTTTTAACTTGAAAGTGAATCAAGGTACAGGAGAAGACGGACGAGAGTATAGTTTTTCTGTAAAAGTAAAAGATAATGAAAAAAGTTTAGTTACATATACTGCTCCCGCTACATCTAAAGGACGAAAAATCTTAATGGTTGCAGAAAACTTATGGGTCTATGTGCCAAACACTAGAATGCCTATCAGAATTTCAGCACAACAAAAAGTGTCTTCTGGTGTGTCAAATGCAGATGTTGCACGTGTTATTTATAACTTAGATTATAGTGCTGATGATCTAAAGGTTGAATCAATGGATGGCCAAGAAGTTTATCATTTGTTTTTAACTGCAAAAACAAAAGCAGCGGCTTATCAACGAATAGAAATATGGGCTGCTTTTGATGATCAACGTCCCTTAAAAGCAAAATTTTATACATCGACAGAAAAACAATTAAAAACAATTTTTTACAAAAATTATCAATCAATATTGGATAAAAACCGTCCAATGTTACTAGAGGTTGTTGATCATTTAGATGGAGATAAAAAAATTCTTATGCAATATAGTGGAATGAAACTAGAACAAACCCCCGACATTCATTTTCAAAAAAGTTATTTAGCCAGGATGAAATAGTGATGAAAAAATCTTTATTTTTATTGCTTTTTTTATAAGTGAAATCAGTTGTTTCTCTTTATCTTGAATGAGTAACTAGTATGTTTCTAATTCACTTGATTTATTTAATAAATACCAAAATGAGCTGACGAAGTTATAAAAATAAACTAATGATAAGTTCATGTTTTATCTTTTATTCATCATAAAAATATTGTTATTTTTAAGTAATATTATTAACAATAGTCTCTTCTTTTAAAATTTAATTTATGTGGAATAAAAAATTATGCAATTTTTAGCTAGATATGAAATTCCCATGTTTAACAAAATAAATAATGTGCAGTTGAATAATAATGAATAATAAAAAAATTGATAGTTCAGATATTGCGATAATTGGCATGGGGTGTTATTACCCTGGAGCTTCTGATTTGAAAACATTGTGGGAAAACATTGTTTCTAGCAAACGACAGTTTAGACGTTTTCCTGATCAACGGCTTCCTATGGATTTATATTCTGATCCTGAAGGTAAAGATTTAGATAAGACTTATGCAACACAAGCTGCTTGTATAGAAGGTTTTGAGTTTGACTGGATCAAACGTCGTATACCTAAAAAAACCATTGAAACAACAGATATTGTACATTGGTTAGCTTTTGAAGCAGCTCTTCAGGCTTTAGATGATGCAGGGTATAAAAAGGGTGAACTACCTAAAGAAACGACAGGTGTAATTTTAGGAAACACCTTAACAGGAGAACAGACACGTTCCGTATATTTACGTCAGCGTTGGCCTTTTGTTAGTAAAGTAATTCAAAGATCACTACAAGACTTTGAACTAACAGACGAAGCAACAAGACAAGTCTTAGAGCGTACAGAAGAATATTATAAATCAGTTTTCCCAGTTGCGACTGAAGATTCCCTTGCGGGGGGATTATCAAATACTATTGCGGGTCGGATATGTAATGTATTAGATATTAATGGAGGAGGATTTACTGTTGATGGAGCTTGCTCATCTTCACTGATTGCAGTTGCTACAGCTGCAGATAAACTCATTAATGGTTCTTTAGATGCTGTCTTTGCAGGTGGTGTTGATGTTAGTCTAGATACATTCGAAATGGTTGGGTTCTCTCGTACAGGTGCTTTAACAGCAGATGAAATGCGTGTTTATGACCGTAGGGGAAATGGTTTTATTCCTGGTGAAGGCTGTGGTTTTATATTAATGAAACGTCTAGCAGATGCTCGCCGAGATGGTGACAAGGTTTATGCAACATTAAAAGGGTGGGGTATCTCTTCTGATGGTCGAGGAGGCATTACCGCGCCTAATGGGAAATACCAGGGATTAGCTTTAAGTCGAGCGTATGAAATGGCGGGATACGCTGCTTCAGACCTAGATTTTATTGAAGGACATGGTACAGGAACATCGGTAGGTGATCGCGAGGAGTTAAAAGGAATTGCGACAACTGTAGGTAATATTGTAAAGGGAGATCATCGGAGTTGTGGCTTAACATCTTTTAAATCAATAGTAGGCCATACTAAAGCTGCTGCAGGTGCCGGCGGTTTAATAAAAGCAATTCTTGCTGTTAATCAACGCGTGATTCCTCCGACAAGTAATTGTGACATTCCCAATCAATATTTTGATACAGCGGAAGCACAAAATATTTACCCCGTTTCTTTCGGGCAAGTTTTTAAAAAAAATAAAGTTATGCGTGCTGGCGTATCGGCAATGGGCTTTGGGGGTATTAATACACATGTAACGGTCGAATCCGGTGATGAACCCAGAGCATCAGTTCAATCGGAATTATCACTCTATGCATTATTGGCGACAACTCAGAAAACAGAGATTTACCCTTTAGCTGCCGATGATACTGAAACATTATTAGCCTTAGCAACTAAATTACAATCCATCGCTAATGGAATGAGTATTTCAGAATTACCTGATCTAGCATCTCATTGTGGCCAACATCTTACTGCGGGGAAAATTAGAGCAACAATTATTGCCAATCATCCCAGTCAGCTTGATGCATATTTCAATACACTTATTGAGCATCTTAGAACACAGCCACTCCAAGCAGGTGATGAATGTGAATTAGAACAGGGGCAAATTTTGCTTTGTCATTCCATCAGTAAAAATAAAGTGGGGCTACTTTTTCCTGGTCAAGGCTCCCAGCAGCTGAATATGGCTTACAATCTTATTAGACGTTTTGATTGGGCAAAAAAAATGCTTGATAATGCAGAAGAAATTTTGCGTCAATCAGGCTGGTCTAGCCCAAAAAGTTTTGCTGAAATTGTTTTTCCTCCGACTGATCGCGCTTTAAACAACCAACAACTCTCTGAATGGAAAATAGAGTTAACTAAAACTAATCTTGCACAACCTGCCATATGTTTAGCTTCCGCTATTTGGAATGAGCGTTTACGGCGATTAGGTATAACCCCAGTTGCTGTCGGCGGACATAGTTTAGGTGAGCTTAGTGCTTTTCATGCTTCCGGGGCTTTTGATTACAGAACTTTATTATCACTTGCGATTCTACGTGGTAAAACGATGCATAATACACCATCAAGTGGTGGTATGGTCGCACTGCTGTGTAATGTTGAAATCGCAAGCAAAATAATAAGTTCTATTGATAATTATATTACTATTGCCAATATTAATCTTGAGAACCAAACAGTTGTTTCAGGAGAAATAAAAGCAATTGAACAAGTACTCGAAATCGCTCTTGCAGAAGGTATTCAAGCAAGTCGCTTACCCGTTTCAAATGCTTTTCATTCTGATTTAATAAAAAATTCTGCAGATATAATACGTACGAAAGCAAAACTACCTAAAACACTCTCTAGTCAAGTGCCCGTTATTTCTGCGATGACGGGGACAATTGTAGAACAGGGTACTTCACTGCCTAATTATTTTGCAGATCAAGTTCTATCGCAAGTGGACTTTATTAGTTTAGTTAAAACAATGAGTCAATCTTGTGATTTACTTATTGAAGTTGGGCCAGGACAAGTATTAAGTAATATGGCAGAACGCATTGTAAAGGATAGTTTGGTACTGGCGTTTCCTCTTGAATCAAAAGCATTAAATGATATTGATCTTAATACATTGCTTGCTCGATATTTTACTTTTGGAGGTGATGTTAAGTGGGACATTCTTTACGAAGGTCGTCTCATTCGTGAATTTACACCTGCTAGTTCTAAGCAGTTTATTGAGAACCCATGTGAACGCGAGTTTTCTGTCTCAGAGGCTTCTCCACAATTACCCAGTATTTTTCTAAACACGTCAGCTCACAATAAAGCTTTGAACAACGATGGTTTATTACCTAAAGAAACACCACAAGATTCTCTTTCTCAGCAAGTTATAACAACTAAACAATTACCAATAACTGTCGAACAAGAGGTTGATACGATGACAGACAATACGTCTCTTCCCAGTACGTTATCATCGGACATCATCGCTGAAAATCATCCTACAGCCGTTTTATTGTTTGAATTATTGGAAGAAAGTACAGGATTCCCTCGTGAAAGTTTATCGTTAGATTTACGCTTATTAGATGATTTAAATTTAGACTCAATTAAAGCCGCAGAGCTTATTGGTTCTGCCGCTCAAAAACTAAAAATAGGGGGTGAAATTGACCCTGCTCAATTTGCCAATGCAAGTATAGAAGAAATTTCTGAAGTATTAGTCGAACTAGAGAAAACATCAGCAACACTTTCAGGGCAAAACTCATCTATTGGAAAAAAAGGCTTATTACTTTCAGCTTCAAACACAACAAATGAAGTTAAAAAGACTGTTGATAATGATGACCAAACTTGGGTTCGTGATTTTGTAATGACTCCAGTGGTTACCGAAATATCAACAAAAAATATAATAGATTTAGAGAAAGGATTAAACGCTGTTGTTCTTTGTGATAAAGAAGAACTAGACCTTGCTCAAGCTCTAGCTGCTCAATTTATACAAGCTGGAATAAAAGTGAGTGGAATGTCATTTAATGTTATTAAAGAAAAAAATCATTTATTAATAGAAGCATTACCTAACTATATTGTTCTTATTTTGCCTCGTAGTACAAGATCTCTTTCAGATCAAGAGACAGTACTCTCAATGATTGAACGAATACAAAGCATTGCATCCATTAAATCAGATAATCACCCAGTGACAATCTGCTTTACTCAGTTTTCTGGGGGAGATTTTGGCATTCAAAATATCCCCAATAGTATAGAGCAATGTGGCAGTGTTGCTTTGGCTTCATCATTACATTTAGAACAGAAAGAGTTTCTGATCCGTACATTAGATTTTTGTCCTACTGTGAACTCTAGCGAATATGCTGAAAAGGTTTTTGCAGAAATGTCTACTAATGATAAATTTATGTCTGCGGCCTATAGTAGAGATATGGTGCGTTCGATTGTTCGTCCGGTTTTACATGAGACAAAACGAGATGAAGCTAGAGTGATTCAATGGAATACTAACGATGTCATCATGGTTACGGGCGGAGCAAAAGGTATTACCGCTGAATGTGCACTAGCTCTAGCTCAATCAACAAATGTTAAAATGGCACTTGTTGGTAGTTCACCAATCCCTAATATTGAAGATGAATCAAGTGAAATCACTTTGATTCTAAAACGTTTTGCTGAAGCTGGTTTACAAGTACGTTATTATTCTTGTGATATGGCTAATTATCAATCAGTAGTAGAATTAAAAAAGCGAATTAACACTGAGTTAGGAGAAATAACGGGGGTTATTCATGGAGCAGCTTTAAATAAACCTCGTCCAATGAGCTATGTTTCTACTGATCAGGTATTCAAAGAAATTTCACCTAAAGTGTTAGGTGCGTTGAATTTAAGTAAAATATTTGATCAGAAACCATTAAAACTTTTTTCTATTTTTACATCTATTATTGGTGTCAGCGGGATGACGGGAAACAGCTGGTATGGTTTCTCCAATGAAGTTTCTGATATTATATTGGCGCAATATGGAGCCAAGCATCCTGAAACACAGATTATTTCTACAGCATTTAGTGTGTGGGGTGAAGTTGGTATGGGTGCGCGTATGGATAGCACTGACTTTTTAGAAAAACTGGGTATAAGTGCCATACCTACCAAAGAAGGGGTTCAGCATTTTTTACAATTAATATTTAATCAACCTAAATCTCGTCAAGTAGTTGTCACTGCACGTTTGGCAGGGTTAGATACTTGGATTCCACCTATACTAGAATTGCCTTATAGCTTACGATATTTAGAAGACATCACTTATGAATATCCTCATATTGAAGTAAAAAGTCATTGTCTTTTAACATTAGAAAAGGATCCTTATGTTAAAGATCACGTTTGGAAAGGCTCCTATCTTTTTCCAACAGTCTTTGGTTTAGAAGCGATGGCTCAATCAGTGGCCTATGTTACAGGGATACATGAGTTTAAAAATCTACGGATTGAAAATATAATGCTCAACCGTCCTATTGTAGTTAATGAATCCAATGGCCTAAATATCCAGATTCATGCTCGAGTTTTAGATGCGCAAACAAAAAATTGCAATACTCGGGTACAGGTTAGTATTAGTACTGAGGGTAGTAATTATCAAGTTTCTCATTTTTCAGCTTGTTTTGTTTTGAATGGATCTCATTCATTAATTCCAGAGTCTTTAAGTGGTTTACCTACTTTTCCTGACCAAACGATAGATATTGATCCTAAGCTAGACCTATATTCTTGGTTACTCTTTCAAGGTCCTTTGTATCAACGCTTAAAACAGATTTACCGTCTTGATAATGATTTTTGTATGTTTAGTGTAGAAACTAAAAAAAATGAAGAACAACACTGGATGTTAGGTAGTCCCTATGTTCGAGATGCATTTTTGCAGTCTGTTCAACCGATGGTTCCTAAAGATATCAGTTTGCCTGTACGTATTGATTCAATTGATATATTAAACCCGAGCGCATCACTTCCTGATAATCTAAAAGGTATTGCTGTCAATGAAGAGTTAGTAGAGAAAGAATATCGTACATCTGTTTCAGCAATTAATCCTGAAGGTGATGTGATCGAACGCATGGAAGGATATCGAATTCGTATTCTGGAAAATCGTGAAGATTACCCTGTTGATAAAGTGCTTGTTGCTCCAAAGGGGCATGACGAAAAGTCAATTCTACTAATTGCTAGTCAATGTGCTCAAGCACTTGAAATAGAATTGCCAAAAATGAAATTAGATTATATTCCTAATCTAAGTAAAATGCCTAAGGCACATCGTCATATTGTTGTAAAACCAATTTTAGAGCAATGGAAATTTAAAATAACAGGTGAAAACATGCGTATTAACTGGTTGGATGATGGTAAGCCAATCTTTGTTAATGAAGCAGGGGAAACAAAGAGTGTTTCTTTGAGTCACAATGGATCATATTTATTATCTGTTAGTGATGAGGGTGAACATGGTTGTGATATAGAGGATGTTAGTCAACGAACAGAAGAAGAATGGAATATATTATTTGGGAAACAATGTGAATTGGCATTAAGTGAATTACAAGCAGCAGGTGATTCATTAAATTTAGCAGGTACTCGTTTATGGGCAACAAGAGAAACGATCTTTAAAGCAACTAATGAATTTATTTCAAAAGTAACAATTAAAGCAATTCATTCAGCAGCAGCAGGTATGCTTTTGACTGTACAAACAAAGCAAGGTGAGTTTAATATTGTGACCTTTCCTGTTTCATTAATACGTGGTGGTCAACAAATGGTTGCAATTACTGCATTGAGCACACCTGTTCAAGCTTTAGAAATACAGCCAGCAGCATCAACAAAAGCGATTGATTATGCGAGTTATATTAATTCCCCTAAAGCAAGTATATCAGTTGATCCAAAGTTTATGCCATTAAATCAACTAGAAGCATACGGGTATCAACCCACGCATTATTATATGGGTTTAAAAGATGGGGCAGACTTAACAGGGTGCCCTGTTTTTGTTCAACGCTCACCACTTTATTTTAAAGACAGTCAAAATCTTAGTAGAGGAATTTACTTTTCTAACTTTTTCTTATGGATGGGGAAAATCCGCGAGTCAGGCACCTATCCAGTCATGAGTAGCCTTTCAGAGCAATTAGTAACTGGTGAATGGGGGTTAGTAACCAATCATTCTTCTTTGACTATTTTAGGCGATGCAACCACAGGTGATATTATTGAAGTTCATTTTTGGGTTAGTAAAGTATTTGGGCCAGATAATGCAACTGTTGATTTGTTTTTTGATTGGCGAAAAATATTACAAGATGGTTCGCATGAGCGTATTGCCAAAGCTGAAATGCGTACTAGTTGGGTTAAGATTCTTGATCATGGTTTAGTTGCACCAGAACCTTTACCTGATTATATGAATGAATTTACAGATACAATGGGTAAAACTGATGATTCTCGTGGATATGAGACGTTACCTGAACCTTTTAAATCTTTAATTAGTGGAGATATAATCTATCAAGCACCTTCTGGTCCACGTAGTGGGCATCTTCTTGTTGAAGAAACATTACAGCCAACTTTAGAAGATTCAAATTTGGTGGGTAATGTTTATTTTTCAAACTATGCGCGTTGGCAAGGAAGGATTCGTGATAAGTTTTTCTATCACATAGCACCGGAATATTTTCGTGGAATTGGTGTAAAAGGTGAATTAATCACAACTAGTTGTAATGTTGATCACTTACGAGAAGCAATGCCCTTTGATTATATTGTTATTACTATGTATATTGTTGCTATTGCAGAATCTGGTATAAATATACGCTTTGAATATTTTCGTCAAGATAAAGATAGTTCTCGTGTTAAATTAGCAACGGGTAGTCAATCAATTGTTTGGGCAATAAAAGATGAAAACCAAAATTTTCAAGCAGCTCCTTTACCAGAAGTATTTAAAACCGCATTACTTTTTAAGGCAGGTATTTCAACTCCAGACATAAGTAACAATACAAACTATGACAATGGTGATTTCACTTTTGTAAGTTAGAAGAATGACCCTAAATTAAACTGGACAAATGATGTAATAATTTTATTTTTGGACAGAAAATTACCAGCTTAATAAATTCTTACTTTTCTCTTTTAAATAGAAAGTAAATGAAATTTGAATTTACTGAGCTGGTGCTGATAAAAATCAAGTAGCATAGCCTTCACTTGTTTTTTTAGATATATATGATTCTTTTATTAGTCCTTGATAAGGTTAAAACCACCGCCTTTAGGCGGTCAGATTTATCTATGATTTAGTTAGACGCTAGTTTAGGAAATGCTATGAAATATAGATATGGTAGTCATACAGTTTTTAATATTCAGTATCACTTTGTTTTTGTGACTAAGTATCGGTATCAAATACTAAAAGGGGATGTTGGGTTAAAAATACGAGAACTAATCAGGCAAACTTGCGAAGCATTTTAAATTGAAATTTTAAAAGGTGTCGTTAGCAACGATCATGTGTGCTTGTTTGTTTTAGTGCTATCAAATTTAGCCCCCAGTGAAATAAAGAGAAGAATAAAAGGGAGAAGGGCTTCTAAAATATTTAAAAGTTTTCTCGATTTAAAAAAGAGATATTGGGGCGACATTTTTGGGCTCGAGGGTACTTTTGCGTAATATCTGACGAATTAACAGAGGTAATGATAAAAAATTATTTAAAGCATCACTTTGAACCTAAAGGGATGATAATTTCAAGACTGAGCCATGAACAGGTCTTGTGACCCGTATCTGGACTTTAGTCCTTTAGACTAACCCACCTGCTTCAGCTGGTGGTTGTTGAGTTATCCCTACCCAATGAGAAATATTCTTATTACTTACAAGAGCTAACACAAGAAATGTGTATCGAAAC
>JAGLDH010000183.1 GCA_023145835.1 Methylococcales bacterium | reverse complement strand
CAGTTGAACTCATTCACCCAACAGGTGAGCAACTGAAATGCAAAAAAACTTTAGTTTCAATGCGTTATGATGTCAATCAATATTCAACTGATTTTTCTAGGCTGATGGGTTCATTGGTTTGTTCGACTAAACCTTTTTCCCTGCTATGATACGGCTGACAAAAATAGGTCTTCATTTTTAAGGCTTTCTTTACTTTTTTAGGATATTTAAATTCAATTCCATTATCTAAAGTAATGCTCCGCCTGCTCTTCTTTTTAAAACGTTTTGATGAATGAATCATCGCCTCTTTTGTAACGTCTGCGCCTCTGTTTTCTACTCGCCTAATACTCACATATGAGTTTGTTGCTCGACCATCACATTCAGTGATACTGTACTTTGTGAACAGACAATTGAATCGCCTTCCCAATGCTCAAATTCCGTTTTATACTTCGTGTGGTCACAGATGCGGATAAAAATTCATATAGTCTATCAATTTCCTGATTAGCAAGAATCTTCCGCCAACTATTCTCAATGAGGCACAGACAAGAGTACAGTGGCACTTCAACCCTTCGGAGACCTATTATGCCAATGAATAAAATACAATTTCAACCAGAGCTATCAATGCCAGAACTTATTCAGAAATATGGAACAGAAGCGCAATGCGAAGAAGCATTGGTAAAGTTCGGTGGCTTGAGGGGTTTCGCTGTCCAAAATGCAACCATGATGCCCAATGGAGCTTATCATGCCCTTGATTTTAATAAAGATGTTTACTACTATTTAGCGGTTATTGCCTACCAGTTTAATCGGCGATTTATTCTCAAAACATTACCAGAACGGTTGCTGATCGCTGCAGCCACCACCCAGCCTAGGCAGGCGGCTTGGTTGCGCCTAGTGGTAAATCCTTGCTGATCAGGATGTTTCTTAGATTTTGTAATTATGTCCTTTTGTGGTTGGTGAATTTATTAATAAATATTCTTTTTATTCTTTCATGTCCAGAACTATTAACTTTTATAAATATGGGTTTAAGAATGTAAGCTCAGAATAAGATGATAAGTTTAACTTTTTGTTTCCATCAAAATTATAGCCTTTTAAATTCTAGAAGTAGGTCTGCCCCGGAGAGTATATGCATAGTTTAATACGATAGTTGTTAAATGGTCTTCTTTACTCAGGGTATAATACATTTTTTTTAAAACTGGGAGCAAACTATAGAGTGCTTTGAACTTTTAGAAAGAATGTAAAACATACTTTTTCAGTAAAATTAATAATATTTAGTACGTAGATAGCCATTTATAGTTGGTAGTGACTAGAGTTATATTTTTTAATTACCCATAAACATTAGCTAATAAAAATAAATGAACTATAGAAAAGATATACAAATATTAAGAGGTGTTGCTGTTTTTTTAGTGGTTCTTTATCACTTGGGTTTTTCTGGTTTTAATAGTGGTTTTTTGGGAGTAGATGTTTTTTTTGTCATTAGTGGTTTTTTAATGGCTGTTTTGTATGATGAAAATAACAAATTAGAGTTTTTTAAAAAAAGGTCTCTTCGGCTCTTGCCCACTTATTTTATTACAATTATTTTAACGCTTATAGCTTCAATATTTATTGTTACACCAAGTGAATATACCCAAGTTTTTGATCAATCTTTATATGCTGATTTATTTTTATCTAATATTGGGTATTGGATGCAAAATTCTTATTTCGCTAAGATCGATTTTAATCCTTTATTACACCTTTGGTCTTTAGGTGTTGAAATACAGTTTTACTTGTTAGTCCCGATAATTTTTCAGTTTTATAAAATCAATAGGTATTTTTTATGGATATTATTGCTATTATCTATAACACTATGTTTTGTCATTCTTGAAGTATCACCTAAAACATCATTTTTTATGGTGCCATTGAGGTTGTGGGAGTTTCTAATTGGCTATGGTGTTGCAAAGTATCTAACAAATAATGGGGCAGTAATAAACAGACAATACTCATTAGTAGGTACCTTTTTTTTCTTGGTTATTTTTGCAATTCCAGTATTGAATGTTGATGGTAACTCATTAGGGTTTATCAATGGTCACCCAGGCATCTATGCGTTATTAATTTCACTATTTACAGGAATCATTTTATCCCTAGGTATTGCAAAGGTCATCGAAAACTCATTAATAGGTAGATGGCTGGAGTTAGCAGGAAAGTACTCCTATTCTATATACTTAGTGCATTTTCCTGTTATTGTATTGTTTTTATATAAACCATTCTCTGGCACTATATTGCAAGCTGATAATATTGAGGATTTATTGTTTCTGATACTCATCATTATCTTTTTGTCTTATGGAATGTATCACTTAGTAGAAAATGAACTAAGGAAAAAAAAGCATATAAATAAGATTCTGCTGGGGCTGCCTGTTATCGCACTGGGAGTCGCTTTTTCGGGATTGTTTGCACAGAACCAAATTTTCACTCATCAGGAAATGTTGATTTTTGATGCCTTTAAAGACAGAGATGTTTATAGATGCGGAAAGATATTTCGTTTTAAGAATCCAACGAGTATTTCTTGTGAAATAACCTCTAATAATGAAGCAAAACAAAATGTGTTGTTAGTCGGTAACAGTCATGCTGACTCAATTAAGTTATCTTTTTCAAATATTGCCAACAAGATAGGTGTGAAACTCTATTTTTTAGTGCCAAACGAACCTTTACTTAAAAGTAGTGCTATTACTAGCAAACATATTATAGATGAGGCATTAAATCGCAATATAAAAAGTATTGTTATACATTATTCTCCTAATTCAGTTGAGGTATCAGCGATAAGAGAAATTGTAAATTTGGCTAATGATAATAATATATTTGTAGCATTCATAATGCCTGTTCCTACTTGGGAAGCTCATATTCCTAAAGCGTTATGGGAAAACTATAAATATAATATAAAACTACCTACGCAAAGCTTGGTTGAATACAATGAAAAAACAAAAGAACTAATCACATCTTTAACAGAAATCAAATCTGATAACTTTGTTATATATCCAGTATCTAACTTCTTCTGTAATAAAAATTGTTCTGTTATAGGAAGTACAGGGAAACCCTTCTATTTTGATAATGGACATTTAACTTTAACGGGGAGTAAGAAATTGTCAGGTTTGTTTGAGTCAATTATCAATGATGGTTTGGAATTTAATGTTTTAGAATACAATACGTTTGTAACTGAGAAATCATAAATATTATTTTTTGTGGATTAAAAAACTACAGTTTATGATTTTCATATGCTGAAAATCAGAGGGCTAATGAAGTGATGTATTTAGAGTCTGCTCAGAAACTACAGCCTATTGATATTATTAAAGTATATGGTATTTTTTGGTATAATAATGCACGAAAAC
>JAGLDH010000182.1 GCA_023145835.1 Methylococcales bacterium | reverse complement strand
ACTTACTGAGCAGGCTCTAAATAACAAATAATCCAAATATTTTTTATACACTAGGACATGTATTAATTTTACGCTACTCGCCCTTTAACATAAACTGATGTTTTATAATAAAATAAATATGTAAAATGTGATGCGGTTATCATATAATAACTATCCCTTCTTATCTCAAAGAAAAAAAATGGTTATTTCACGATCGATTTTCTCTACTTCGTTAATTCTCTGGGTAGCTATAGTTACTCCCTCCTTTGTCAGTGCATCTAACATTATCAATGACAGCCAGCAATTTAACGACATTAATAAAACTAGACATAATGGGAATCCTCTAACCTTTCCTACAACTGGCAACAAAACAGATAATCTGTCAAAGTTTGACTCTATATTATACTCCCTAGCACAATTTCTTTTACCCACTGCAGCTCATGCAAGTGCTGGCCAATTCGAAAATATAAACCTTGATGGCAATTTATCAGACTGGTCTATTGATGACCGTATTAATCTACCACAAGATCGTCCTCCTTCTATTGCAATAGGAAATGAAATATATGGAAAATATGTTGCCTCCCCCACCCCGACCTATCTTTTTGCTTTAAAATCAACCGGACCTGCATTATCAGCAAACACAACACTCTGGTTAAATACCGATCTAAATGTCGCAACAGGGCATCTTGTCATGGGGCAATATGGAGGGGCTGAATTTTTTATCAATATAAATAGTGATGATTCAAAACCCAACTTATACAACAAAGATTTGGGATGGGTTTCCAGCTTAATTCATGCTTATAGCTCTGATCGACGCACGTTAGAAATTGCTGTTCCTGCCACCTCTCTACAATTAGGAGCAAGCGCCCAATCTATCAATATTTTAGGCGATATTAATGATACCACCATATTGGCTCCTCTAGATTACCCATCAGGTGGACAATTTACTTTAGTTGGCTCACATCCCTCTCTCCCGCCAAGAACTGATTCAAGCAAACGTGTGGCCATTGTCTATGGCGATACCACAAAAAATAATTTTTTCGGAAAAAAAGCGTATTCTCAACTTTTTATGTCAGTACAGCACCAAGCAATGATGGCAGGAGTCTCTTACGACTTGCTCTCTGAAAATGACTTGACCGATATTAATAATCTCGTTAATTATGATGCGTTAATTTTTCCTTTTTTATCTGATATCCCTTCAGATAAACTAAAACAAATTCACGATACTCTTTTTAAAGCTGTATATAACTACGGTATCGGTATTATTACTGCTGATGATTGGTTAACAAACACTGAAACAGGCGCCTCTATTTCCGGTGATGCATACAGAAATATGAAACAGCTTCTAGGTATTGGACGAATAACAGGTAATGGCCCCGTAAACATCAACCTTTCAGCACAAAACACCTCACATCCAGCAATGAAGGACTACACAAGTAATGAATTAATTAAGTCATATAAAAACAGTTGGTTTAGCTATTTCCAGTCCGTACCAGGGCAACCATCAGATTCTTTAGTAAAACAATCTGTCACTGGTCCTACTTCGGGTAGTTACCCTGCCGTGGTAGCCACAACAACGGGAGGCCGAAACGTCCATTTTGCAACTTTAAGCTATATGGCAGACACCAATCTACTCTGGCAAGCAATACAGTGGGTTTTATATGGAAATGAGCCATCAGTTGGCTTAAAAATGGGACGCACTAATAACCTTTTTGTCTCACGAAATGATATGGATATCAGCAGTGAACATGATCAGGTATCAATCGTCCACGTTCCTCTTCTTAATTTATTAACAACCTGGAAGAATGATTATAATTTTGTTGGCTCTTTTTTTATCAATATTGGAAATGATCCTGCCAATGGGTTTTGGACAGACTGGAATGTTTCCGCCCCTTTATTCTCGGATTACATTAAATTAGATAACGAAATCGGGACTCATTCCTGGACACACCCCGATGTGACTGATACATTAAGTAGCAGTGATATTGAATTTGAATTCAATCAATCAATGAACAAAATTGGCACACAACTTAATCACTCAACTTGGCGGAATCAAAATATTAGGGGAGCGGCTGTTCCTGGTGCACCAGAAAACTTTGATACTGCAAGTAAAATTATTAAACATGTGGACTATTTAACCGGTGGATATTCTGCTGCGGGCGCTGGTTACCCCAATGCTTTTGGCTATCTCACGCCTTCAAGTCAGAAGGTCTATTTAAGCCCTAACATGTCGTTTGACTTTACTTTAATACAATTTGGGATACCCGTTGGTAACCCGCCTGTTCCAAAGCCTTTAAACGCAACTGAAGCTGAACAATTCTGGAAGAATGAGTTTAATTCACTTATAAATCATGCTTCGCTCCCCATTATCCATTGGCCTTGGCATGATTATGGTCCGACCATGTCTGCTGATCCGGTTACCGGCGATGGGTATTCTGTGGATATGTTTAAAAACACGATTGCTTTAGCTTATAACTCCGGTTCAGAGTTTGTAACCTCGGCAGATATTGCACAGCGTATCAATACTTTTAAAAAGTCAAAGCTAACGGTTGATTCTTCTGGATCGTCGATTACAGCAACCGTTAATGCCACTCAACTTGGAAAATTCTCTCTACACGTTAATAAAACACCAGGTCAAGTAATCAAAAGTGTTGATAATTGGTATGCCTATGACGATAAGCATGTTTTTCTTGATCAAAATGGAGGAACATATAATATTCAATTAGGATCATCAACAGATTTACTTTCACACATTACGAAATTACCAATGCGCTCAAAACTCATCAATCTGAGCGGAGATGGCACTAACCTCAATTTTACTTTTGAAGGAGAAGGTAAGGTACGCGTTGCGCTTAATCAGAACCCTTCTAATTTTCTAATTACAGGAGCAGATAATGTTACTAATTTACTCCACAATAACGTGAGCCTATTTTTCCACAATTTTGGCACCCACACTGTGACAATCACTCGCTAAATTAAATCATTCCCTCTTGTTAAGAAAAAAATAACAAGGGGGGGGGGGAGCCTCTCAACAAGTAGCTATTTTCTTCATTGAACCAAGGTTTTTTTGAATAGTCCAATTCCTTTCTATCTAATGTCCATTTCAATTTAAACCTTTTAGACTAAAACCCAATCTTCACTATTTTTCCAAAGTAAACTATCTTTTTCTACAAGATAATACAACCAATACAATCATTTCTTACAAATATGAAGAATTTACTACAACATATAAACCAACTATTTTTTTTACTAGGGTTACTTTACATCAGTTCAAGTTATGCAGAAATAAAAAAACCAATACCTCCTGATAATGCCTCTATAAAAACAACGTCTGAAAAAACCTGGTGGAAACCAAAACCTGGAAAAAGCTGGCAAATCAACTATTCAGCGAAGAAAGATAAATCTATCAATGTTGATATTTATAATATTGACCTATTTGATACAAGTAAGAAAGATATTAATGCATTACATGCTAAGGGAAAACGAGTTATTTGTTATTTTAGTGGAGGCAGCTTTGAAGAGTGGCGACCCGATGCCAAAGATTTTCCGGCCTCAGTTAAAGGAAAAAACCTTGAAGGCTGGCCAAAAGAAAAATGGCTTGATATAAAAAACCTTACTACATTACTCCCAATAATGGAAAAACGCATGAAACTGGCTGCAAGCAAAGGTTGTGATGCTGTGGATCCTGATAATATGAATGTACAAATACAAAAGTCTGGGTTTAAAATCAGCCCAAAGGATCAATTAACTTATAATATTAGAATTGCTAGAAAAGCACACCGATTAGGCTTAGCAATAGGTTTAAAAAACGACTTAGTTCAAATAAAAGGTCTTGTTAATCACTTTGATTTTGCAGTTAATGAAGAATGTTTTGCCTTTGATGAATGTGAGCTGCTCTTACCCTTTATCAAGCAAGGAAAGCCTGTTTTTAGTATTGAATATAACCTAAAAACCAGCAAGTTTTGTAAGAAGGCAAACAAAATGAACTTTGATTCTCTCAAAAAAAACTTATCTCTTGATGCCTATAGATCTGCTTGCCGCTAAACAAACAATCTCACTTGGTTACAAGCGCGCCATTGCCCACTTTTTGGATTCAGGGACGTCCGTGTCCCCGAATGCAAAAAGT
>JAGLDH010000181.1 GCA_023145835.1 Methylococcales bacterium | reverse complement strand
GTTAAAGAAACATTAAAGGAACTTGACATAAAATTAAATTAATAATTTATGACTTCGCTCGATTCTTTCGAAATCCCACTTATTCAAGCTACTAATGAAAATTTAAAAGGATATGGGTATCTTGTTGATGATTATGATCAAACTGAAATTGAAATTACTACATGGCCAAAAAAAGGATGGAGAGATATTGAGAAGGGAACAGGTAATGAGGGAGGAATAACAGAAGGTCCGTTTGAAACATGGTGGCAAGGCGACATATTATATGGGCGCAATAACGCAGTAGAGCATAAAAGTGATTATGACAAAGATGGTCAGTATTTACTTGGTTATAGTTGTCATCCAAAAGAAGCTAATGAAAACTCATTAAAAAGTGATCCAAAACAAATATTTATTTGGCATGTCAACTATCATCCTGATGGAGGGCAGTTATTTTTTCCTAATAATAATGAGCCCTTTATCTCACCCCTGGCCTTACCCGGTGATGATATGTATCTAAAAAAATTTAAAGCTTTTTATTGTGATGGTTCTAAAGGTCTATATATTCATGCTAATATTTGGCACGAAGGAGTTTTTCCTCTTAAAGGCAAATCTACATTTCGATGCAAACAAGGCAAAGTACATGCACGAGTAAGCGTGGACTTGTATGAAGAGTTTCAAAGTTATATTTTTTTTAAAACTTCAATTAAAAAATGAAAAAACTATCTCTATACATCTTTCTGATTTTGATGGTTTGCAATGTTGGGGTTACGAAAGATTTAACTGGGACTAAATTGTTGTGCAAAGGATATTAAACATTAAACATCAATCCTAAACCCAGAACCACGATCCCTAAAAGCTTTTTCATGGACACAGTATAACCGGGCACACTGGTGGGCACAATATTTATCCAGGAAAATTAACGGTGGCAAATACATTTCGAATAGGTTGTATTGGACATTTAAATAAAAAAGATATGTATCAAGCAATTGACGCGGTTAAAAAAACGTTAAAGGAACTTGACATAAAATTAAATTAGGATTATCAGAGGCATAAAAATAAAAAAACAACTATTTTGGAATAAAAAATTAATGAACAAACATTTAGAGGAAAAAAGATATAAAGGAAAAGTTCAAGCTGTAATTCTTGACTGGAGTGGAACAACAGCTGATGCTTATGTTGTTGCGCCAGCAGTAGTTTTTGTTGAAGTTTTTAAACGTCAAAAAGTAGAAATTTCTATGGTTGAAGCCCGAGGGCCAATGGGTTTAAGAAAAGATTTACATATAAAAGCATTAACAGAAGTTGATGAAATTAAAGAAAGATGGAAAAAAATTCATGGCAAATATCCTGAACAAAGTGATGTTGACAGAATGTTTGCTGATTTTGTACCTTTGCAGCTAGATTGTTTAAGAAAATATACAACTCTACTTCCGGGAGTAGCTGAAGTTACTCAACGTTTGCAAAAACAAGGTATTAAAATTGGAAGCACAACAGGTTTCGTACGTTCAATGGTTGATATATTAGAAGAAGATTCGGCAAAACAAGGTTATAAACCTGATGCTTCTGTTGCAGGAGACGAAGTAACTAACGGTGCTCGTCCATCTCCTCATATGGTGTATAAAAACTTAGATATGTTAAATATTACTCCTATTCAATCTGTAGTCAAAGTTGATGATACTACTTCAGGTATAGGTGAAGCTGTAAATGCTGGTTGCTGGGGAATTGGCGTTACAAGATATTCGAACTACATGGATGTTGATACTCCTGAAGACGGAAAAAAACTTTCAGAAGATGAAATCAAAAAACGAGTAGCTAAAACAAAAGATATACTTGAAAAAGCCGGAGCTCATTACATCTTGGAAAGCATAGCAGATATTGAACCTGTTATTGAAGATATAAATAAACGTATAGCTAGAGGTGAAAGACCTTAATTTTTTGAATACAACTTGAACAAAAGGAAATGTCAATTGCTTTATAGCGAAGAATGCTCAACCAGCACAATATTAATGCGAAATTAAATTTAAGGCGACAAGTCTTAGGTTTTGGGCGCTTTGTTAATTCCAAAAATACTATAGGATTATATTATATCCTATAGACCTATTAATTAATTTAGAAATAAACTGTCTGATTAAATATATTTTGTAATACAAAAAGGATTATAAATGAAATCAAAGCAGCAATCACAGGAAGAAGAAGCCACCCTATAGAAATTTTACCAGCAATATCCCATTGCACTTCTTTTCCTCCTTTAAGAATTCCTATACCTATGACGGCACCCACTACGGCTTGTGAACTAGAAACAGGCACCAGAGGTATTGCAGGTAAATTTATAGAATGTAAAAAATTACTTATTCCCTGTGAAGCAAATAGGAACAACACAATCGAATGGGCTAACACAACAACAAAGGCTGCTGGAGGAGAAAGTTTAAGCAAATCATTGCCTACGGTAAACATCACTTTTTTTGAATAAGTAAAAATACCAACTGCAATGGCAATCCCTCCTAGTAAAAATAATTGTTCTTTCGAAGAAAAAGTAAAAACATTCATAAAGTGAATATCCGTAAATGGAGAGATTGGAACAAAAACACCCATAACATTGGCAATATTATTTGCACCTAAACTGTATGCACCAAAGGCTCCAACAAGTAACAGCGCTGTACGTGTGTAAGCGTCAAGGCGAAAAAGATGCCAATTACTTTTTCTTAATATTTGTTTGATGAAAATAAAAAATAACATGGCAATAAGAGCAGCAATAATGGGACATAAAACCCACGTAGCAAGAATTGTGAATAAAATTTTTATATTTATGGAATATCCTGTATAAATATTCCAACCCACGATGGCACCAACGATAGCTTGTGTCGT
This sequence comes from Methylococcales bacterium, assembly GCA_023145835.1. Classification (GTDB taxonomy): domain Bacteria; phylum Pseudomonadota; class Gammaproteobacteria; order Methylococcales; family Methylomonadaceae; genus QPIN01. Next base: position 985 of record JAGLDH010000181.1, on the reverse strand, counting down.
AGAAACTGGTAATCCAAATTTTGTCATTATATAAACAGATAGTCCGGCTGCAACACAGGCAGCAAAAGCGCCAGGGAGTGCATTAATAGCTCCCAATTTTCCCAACGTTTCTGTTGTACCAGCTCCACTAATAATAGCGCCCAAAATTACAAATACACTGCAGACAAGGGCTGCTGTTTTAAATTGGACCATGCGAGTACCTACAGCGGTACCAAAAACATTGGCTGCATCGTTCGCGCCAAGAGACCATCCTAGAAATAATCCTCCTAGGAGAAAAATAATAATTGTTAAATCCATAAATTATTTACACTGATCTTTTAATAGCGTAGATCTGAATTTCATCTGCGATATCTTCTGCTTGATCACAAAGGCGATCTATTTTTTCAACAAAATATCGAAGATGCATTTTTTGATCTAAATGTAGCTCGGAATCAAAAATTCTTCTTGCAAAAGATGTAAATTGTTTATCAGATTCTTTTTCATAAAAAGTGACTTTATGGGCATTATCACGTACAGACTTGATATCCCGAAAGAATGACCTAGCAGTTAAACATAGAGACTCTACACATTTAACAACTGTTTCAGATAGACTTATTAAATCTTTATGAAACTCTTTTGGAAAATCAGGTTTTTGAATAGAGAAATGATAGCAGTTACCTTGATACATACCTATCAGTTCATCCATGTGCTCTAATAATCGTAATACATCGCTTCGCGCATCTGGAATTAAAGATTCCTCAAATAAGGCGCGCTCCACATCTTTTGTGATTTTATCAGCCTTACTCTCCATCTCGCTCACCAGTTTGACCATTTCATCAAACTTATCAGTGATGCCGTTATTTAAATACAACGGAACAATGGACTTAAATACAAGACCGACTTCTGAAAGAATATCGACAAATTGATCAATTTGTCGCTCAAGTTGTTTTGTTTGTCCAAATAATGATTTTGTTTTGAAACTAAACATAGCTGGACGATTATAGTT
>JAGLDH010000180.1 GCA_023145835.1 Methylococcales bacterium | reverse complement strand
TATAAAAGCCGAGTTTCTATCTGTATTCAGTGCCCTGTACAGAAGCAATGTTTGACAGAAAAAACCAAGATTAGACAAATAGAACGTTGGGAGCATGAAGTCGTTATTGAACGCCATCAAGAGTGAATGAAAGAAAATCCACAAGCTATGCGTCAAAGAGGCGCATTGGTTGAGCATCCTTTTGGGACGTTAAAACATCGAGCTGGGATTAATCATTTTTTAATGCGAGGTTTAAAAAAGTGTCGCGGTGAATTTAGCCTGATGGTGTTAACTTACAATTTGACCCGAGTACTCAATATTCTTGGCGCTGATTGTTTGAGGGATTACTGTGCCCAACGTCATGAAAATGAATTAAAAAACGTCAATTATGGATAAAAATAGCAACGATAGCTCTCATTTTAGCGAAACTTTGCCGGTAATAACGATTTTGATTAAAAATTTCTAAATATTTGGATTTGAGGCAATTGTGAAAGCACTCGGTTTTAGAATACTTTCACAGTCTCTAAGGCGTACCCATTAATGATAAAATCAAGACAGGAGTATGTAATAACATGATATAGAAGGATAAATAATAACTGGAAGCGGTATTGGTATCTGACCCCTTGATTTTTTTAAACAACTACTAAAAACTATCAGCGTTATTTGCAGTCAAGTGTATCAAATCTGAACATCTGAGTCAGCAATCTATGTTATTGAAATTATGTTAAAAAATTTATCTATATAGTAATATTATTACTAATTATTACTTATTTTTTAGCATGTTATTTGCTTTTTCAAGAAATAACATTAAAATTATTATGTAGATTTTTATATTGAAAAGCTCTAAAAATAAGAGCTCTAATAAAAATTATAAATATTTCAAGTAATTACACTATAAAGAACGAAGGAGAGATATAATGAAAGAAACACAATTTATTCTTAATCTATCCGATATCAATCCGCTCGACGGTATCGTCTACTTGATTCTAATTATCAGTGCAGTCCTATCATTTTCACGTGGACTCACAAATGAGTTAACTACTCGAGGCGCGTGGGCATTCTCTGCACTGGTTACATTGTTCTCGGTTAACTATGTGGCTCAATTTTTAATGCCCTATTTAAAGAGTGCTTTTCTCGCAACAATCGTCGCTACTGCAGGAACCTTTGTCCTGGCATTCATGGTTCTTACTCCTATTAAAAATTCGCTCGCCAAAAAGTATATGCGTCCCCATGAGGAAGTAGGTGCGACTGATAATATTGTTGGGCTAGGTTTTGGTTTGTTGAAAGGTTGGCTTCTTGTTACACTCAGCTTTCTTTTTTTTACGATAGTAAAAGGGGAGACTGAAGAAGAATTTCCACCGTGGGTAATAACAGCTACAACTTTACCTGTATTAGAAGTTAGCGTGAAGGTATTGGCACGGGGTATGCCGGAATATATAAATATCCCAACCACTGTTCTGTCGAAAGAACGGGAAGCAACAGGATTTATAGAACAAGTTTTTAGTGGAAAAGAAGTAGAACAGCTAGTAGACTTTAGGATTCCGGGTTCATACGAGGACTAGATTTCAAGCGAGTGCCATTGATAAAAGGGCATCTCTATTAATTGCCTA
>JAGLDH010000018.1 GCA_023145835.1 Methylococcales bacterium | reverse complement strand
TCTCAAACATCCGTGATTTACTGCCAACATTGGAAGGCGTTGCAAAAGCAGGTCGTCCTATATTGATTATTGCTGAAGATGTTGACGGTGAAGCATTAGCAACTTTGGTTGTGAATAACATGCGTGGCATCGTTAAGGTTGCAGCGGTTAAGGCACCAGGTTTTGGTGATCGCCGTAAAGCAATGCTTGAAGATATTGCTGTATTAACAGGCGCGACTGTGATTTCTGAAGAGATTGGTTTATCTTTAGAAAAAGTTGAAATGGATCAACTAGGAACTGCTAAGAAAATCCAAATCAGTAAAGAAAACACAACGATTATTGATGGTACGGGTTCTGAAGACAACATCAAAGGTCGTGTCGCTCAAATCAGAACACAAGCTGATGAAGCAACTTCTGACTACGACAAAGAAAAACTACAAGAGCGTTTAGCTAAATTAGCGGGCGGTGTTGCAGTGATTAAAGTTGGCGCAGCAACTGAAGTTGAAATGAAAGAGAAAAAAGCGCGTGTTGAAGATGCGTTACATTCAACTCGTGCAGCGGTTGAAGAAGGTGTTGTAGCTGGCGGTGGTACTGCACTAGTTCGTGCGCTTGATGCACTTGAGGGTCTTGAAGGTATTAATCATGACCAAACAGTGGGTGTGAACATTTTACGTCGTGCAATGGAAGAGCCTCTACGTCAAATCGTTGCTAACGCAGGTGATGAATCATCTGTTGTGCTTAACGAAGTGGCTAAAGGTAAAGGTAACTTCGGTTATAACGCTGCAACGAGTGAATACGGCGATATGATTGAAATGGGTATTTTAGACCCTGCAAAAGTAACACGTTCTGCATTACAAAATGCAGCCTCTGTTGCAAGCTTAATGATCACGACTGAAGTAATGGTTGCTGATGAACCTGCTGATGACGCTGGAGCTCCTGCAATGCCAGATATGGGTGGTATGGGTGGTATGGGCGGTATGGGCGGTATGATGTAAGTATTTTACTTAATCGTTTGTTTTACCCGAAAACCTCAGATGTTTAAATATCTGAGGTTTTTTTATGAAAAATCAGTGTGAAAGTAGTTATATCATTCTACTCTACTCAGTTTTCTATGCCCCCATTTTTGAAATAAAAAACCCGCATAAATTGATAGTACCATGACAAAAGCCTCTACTGAGCCAAAGCCAATGCTAGCCACTGCTGGGCCAGGGCAATAGCCACTTATCCCCCAACCGATACCAAAAATTATAGCGCCACCAATTAATGCTTTATCGATTGAAGACCGTTTAGAGACATGAAAATCGTCTATAAGAAAGGGTTTTGGACGTTTTAATATTTGCTTGAAAGATATAAATGTAACGCTCAGTGCTCCTAGCATGACAAATGCTAGGCTAGGATCCCAGTTACCTGTGATATCAAGAAAGTTAATGACTTTGTTAGGATTTGTCATTTGTGATAGGGATAGACCTAATCCAAAAATGATACCACTTAATAGGCTGATTAATGAAGGCATAATTAGGCAAGTCCTTGAATATGTTTGATAAAGTACACTGTAATTACTCCCGCGCTCATGAACGTGAGGGTTGCATAAATGGAACGTTTTGATAAATTGGCAATTCCACAAATACCATGTCCACTAGTACATCCACTGCCTAAACGAGTTCCTATTCCTACTAAAAAACCTCCTATAGACATTAGCCACAAAGAATGTGGATGAGAAGGAGTTATAGTCTTTTCAGTCAATGCTTGAAAAATAAAAGCACCTAAAATTAAACCAATCAAGAAAGTAAGTCGCCAAAACATTTCATTTTTTGGAGAATTTAATAGGCCGTTCATGATGCTGCTTATGCCTGCCATACGACCATTAAAAAATAGAAGTATAGCGATGCTTATACCTATTAGCATGCCGCCTAAAATGGATGAGATAGGGGTAAAATTTTCCACGGGTAAAAAGCCTTAGTAATATTTGGTTATAGTTTTGAAAAAATTAGAGAACTATTCTTAAAAGAATGAGTAAATGCTAATAACTAGTTTTTTTGATTGATCCAGTTAGTACTCGTCTTAATGATTTCTTCATAAACAGATTGTTCAGAACGTTCTATACGTTTCAGAAGTTTAAAAGAGTGGTCGCCGCCTTCAATAATATGTAAAACAGGAGAAGGACGAAGTTTTTCTAGTAATGGTTTAAATATACTTAAATTACATAAAGAATCTCGCGTGCCTTGAAAAAAGAGCATAGGTTCGTGAATAACTTTTAAATGATTAAATCGAGGTTTATCAGGCTTTCCAGGAGCATGAAGGGGATACCCAAATAAAATAATACCTGCATAAAGGTCTTCTTTAGATGCTAGAATAGTAGCGTACCTTCCTCCCATACTAACGCCGGAAAGAAATATTTTTTTGTGTGTCACACCTGTTTTTTCTATCACTGTATCAATTACTTTTTGCCATGTCTCCTCTAATACATGAGGTGTGTTGGGAGCTTTTAATCCTAATTCCATATATGGAAAATTAAATTTAACAGTTAAGATGTCATTTTTTGCAATACCTTTGTGGATTTGGGTGATAAGCTCTGAATTCATATCTCGACCCGCACCATGTGCAATAATTAGGACGGAATTGTAATTATCTGGAATTGACCATACAGAAGAAATCTTGGCTTTCTCAGTGATGGTAATTGTATGGTGTTCGGTTTTCATAATGTTTTTTGTACAATGATAGAGCAAATATTAAAGACTATTTTAAGATTTCTTGAATGTGTTCCAGTTACCAAGCCTATGTTCCTTATGACTAGGGTGTTTATTACTACAGCAAGTTAGATACTTAATGTGTGGATGTAAAGTTGATTATTAAAATAAAGATTATCAACCTTGTTTACCTTTTTATTCCTGACTAAATAATCTTAATCCTTAATATAGAGTATTTAGGCATCTCAATGAAAATAGTTTTGGTAAAAACTAAAAAAGCAAATTTGGTAACTTTTATTCCGTCAAACTATCTGAAATGTAGTTAATCGAGTATTTCTAGTCTAACCATACTTATACCAGGTTTAATTAAATCAATTGTCTGTGCAGCAGCATATGATAAATCTATAATACGTTTAGGTGTAAAAGGGCCTCGGTCTGTAATTGTCACAATAACAGACTTATCATTTTTAAGATGTGTGACCTTTACTTTAGTTCCATAAGGAAGTGTTTTATGAGCGGCTGTTAATTTATTTTTGTTATAAATATCACCACTGGCAGTTTTTCTTCCATGAAAAACATCAGAATAATAAGCTGCAATTCCTTCTTCTGCAAAAGCAGATTGTGTTGTAAATATCGCTGAAAAGAAAATAATAAATGTAATTAAGTAATGGGGAAATGCTTTTGACATCTTTTCTTCCTTATTTTATGTATAAAATCTGGTAAATCTACATGATTTTAACTGAAAGAAGCAAGGTATTTTTATTTTGTGGCTTTTTTAAGAAAATAGTTCCTGTTTTTTCTATGGGTTAATGTAGAAAAATATAAAAAGGTTGGTTAGTTTTTAGAGGGGGCTGTTTCTAAAGTATTATTTAGTGTATTTTCGCCATATAGTTTTAAAGGTTTCTGTTAGTGTTGGGTCATTATCATGAATGCGGTTAGATACTTCCTTAGTTAATAGCCAAGTTCCCGTTTCTATTTCATCTGTATTTAGAGTGAATGAGCCATTATGAATACATTTATATACCTTAATAAACTCCATGCCTAATTGTTTTGTTGGAGGAATTTTGAATAAAAAGGATAAAGTTTTTGTAATATTAATACCTAGTTCTTCTTTTGCCTCTCTTATTGCAGCATCAGTGTATTCTTCCCCTGCATCTACATGGCCTGCTGCAGATGTGTCCCACAACCCTTTGTTCTGATCTTTTTTTATTGATCTTTTTTGCAAAAAAAATTTACCTTGCGAATTAAATACTAAAATATGTACAGCACGATGAGGTAGTCCCTGAGAATGAATTTTATCGCGTGTAAGGGTTTCAATGACTTGGTCATTTTTATCAACCACAGAGAGTAGTTCAGTATTCATATTAATAGTCGATTCCTGAGTCGTTGTCGTGTAAGGTAACAGTTTTTATATAACAGTGATGAATTCATTTGAATAATGGCTAGAAGAAGTGAACACAGTCAAGAAGAAATCAAAAAAATGGTGTTAAAAGCAGCTGAAACCATCGTAATTGAAGAGGGGTTTTCGGAGCTGAAAGTGCGTAAAGTTGCTATGGAGATTGGGTATACTGTTGGAAGCATTTATATGGTTTTTGATAATATGGCTGACCTGATAATGCATGTGAAAGGGAAGACACTAGATGATATATCAGATCAACTTCAACAACTTATTACTGATGAAAAAGCTGAGAAAGTCATTGAGCTGCTGGCGAAACGATATGCCACTTTTGCTGACCAACATTATAATCGTTGGAATATGATTTTTGAACACCATTTAGCTGATGATGCTGTTGTACCGGATTGGTATCAGAAAAAAGTAGATGGAATTTTTGGATTAATAGAGTTTCAATTTCAACGCTTATCAGCAACACATAATGAAAAACAACAAAAAATGGCGGCAAGAACATTATGGAGCGGTGTGCATGGTATTTGCGCTTTATCGTTAACTGGCAAAATGGATTTGTTGGGAAGTAATAATATGAATGAGACTGTTGCGTTATTGGTAGAAAACTTTATTAAGGGATGGATGAATAATAATTAATACCAAGGGCAGTTGTTGGCTTTAACCTATGTCTGTTCGCCAACAACCAATATTATGCTGCTTGAGTAATTTACTCTGATCTACGTTCTTTGCCTGGATAACCATCTTTACTTTTTGTAAAGTCACTTTCTCTTTTTAGAGTAGGTAAGATGAACTGTGTTTTAATTTTTAGACCTAACCAAGTCACAAAGACAATAAGCAGAACGTCAAGACTAAACCCCAAAGAGAATGAAGTTGTCATGCTTAAAAATGCGGTTAAGAAAAGAAGAATACCTATTAGATAGAATTTGAGTCCTAATACAATTCCAGTTAAAAACATAGTGTGAGCAAGAATGATATGGATAAAAATACTTGCTTCCGATGGACCAACTCGTTCCATATCCCAAAGAAAGACAACGAGTATAACGGCAACAAATGCACTGCCCCAATAAAATAATTCATATCTTACTAAGTGTCGAGTTTCACGTCCTGTTCGAATGCTTTTGACTTTTTCACTTAAAAGGGATACAGCAAAAAAAAAGGGTGTTATTGCAAGCCAGTATAAAAAACCAAAGAAGATTGATGAATTCATTATTAATTCACCAACAAAGCTTGCTGCAATTAATGAAATAAAAATATATTCATCAATATTGGGATGTCTTAAGAAATTATTAATGCTTTGATTTTGTGTTTGTTCAATGGCTGACATTATATGCTCCTGGTTTCAGATACTGAGTCAATCAATTAAGTATAGACGGTGAAGTGAACCTTGTTTGGGTATGTGATAGCTATGGATGGAGTATAAGTATAGTTTTTAGGGGGTTTAAAATAAATCGATTATTAAGAAATCTCTGATCAAGTCCAATGATTTTTAGTCTGCTAAAACTGTCGCTAAATTCTAATAGACTTAATCAGAGGATCCTTAAGGCTTTGCCTGAGCCGTGGCACTTTTTTTTATTTGATTTTCTTCGGTAAGCCAAGTGAGTAAATTATAATAGCCTCGAATATTTTCTACATAACGAACAGGTTCATTACCTCTGGCATAGCCATGTCTAGTTTGCTTATACCATTTTTTTTTGGATAGCAAAGGAAGTGATGTTTTAACGTCTAGCCATTTATCTGGGTTCCCCTTTCTTTTTTCAGTTAACACACGAGCATCTTCAAAATGACCAAAACCTATATTATAAGAGGCTAGAGCAAACCATGTGCGATCAGGGTTATGGATGCGGCTGGGTACTTTTTTGAGTCGTTGTTTAAAATATAAAGCTCCTCCTGTAATACTTTGAACAGGATCTGTTCTATCATTAACCCCGACTTGTTTAGCTGTTTTTTTTGTGAGCATCATAATTCCTTTTACCCCTGTTGGGGATGTTGCGGAAGCTAGCCAATGAGATTCTTGATAGCCAATTGCAGCAACTAATTTCCAATCAAGGTTGTGTTTTTTTGCTTCTTGCTGAAATAGTGATTTAAAAGCTGGAAGTCTCTGTTTTATATGTCGTCGAAATGTACAATTATCAATATAGCCGAGGTTTTTAGTCTCCCCATAATATATATCTAGTAAATGATCAAGAGTTTTGTTCTGTTTTATATCTTCAAAAAAAAGATTTATCTCGTCATACAGACTGTTATCAACAGAAAGAGGGGTTGCCCAAGCTATTTGACGTGAATTTGATATGTTAAAAGCTGTATAAAGCTTGGGGTAGAATTGTTTTATTGAGCTAGCTACGTGAGAATCAGCAATGGTGTAGTCGATTAGACCTTCGTTTACTAAGTACATTAAGGAATCAGTATTTAACTCTGCATTAATATTCCAGCTAAGTTTTGGATGATTAACCTTTAACTTTTTCAAACTTTCTATATGGCTGGTACCTTTTGCTACTTCAAGAATTCCTTTTGATAAATCAGAAATAGATTTAGGACGTTTTGTCCCTGAGCGGAAAACCACCTGTTCTTCAACACTTTGATAAGGAGAAGTAAAGCGAATTATTTTTTTGCGTTCAGGCGTAATAGTTAGTCCTGCTGCGGCAATATCAGCTTGATTTTTTGATAGGTTGTTAATAATATCTGAAAAAGTATTGGGGATGATGAAATTTGCCTTAACACCTATTCTATTGGCGAAAAGCATAATTAAATCAAACTCTAAGCCTGTTAAGCTTCCTGAGGACTTATAGTAAGTAGTCGGGTAAGGGTGGGTTAGTATGTTTAATGTACCATCTAGTTTGATTTGTTCAAGTTTAGAAAACCCTTTGTGAGATGGAGAATAGTTGTCGCAAGAGGATAATGAAGTTATAGAAACTACAATAAATAGTAGTTTAAGTAGGGGTTTAAAAGGTTTGGCGAGAATCATGCACAACAATATTTTATATGGTTAATTAATAATTATAGTGATTTATTGTAGGGTTGTGTGAAAGGGTGAAGCAAAGCAAAATTATTTTTATTTAGGGTGTTGAATAAGAGCTAGTTCACTAGCTGGGTTTTATTATTCAAAATAATCCAGTTAGTGAAGTTGCGCTATGCTTAAGAAGCCTCTGATCAAGTCCAATTATTT
>JAGLDH010000179.1 GCA_023145835.1 Methylococcales bacterium | reverse complement strand
TGCTGACTTACTGAGCAGGCTCTACATAATCAATAAATGCCTCCTCGCCTAAGTTGGAACCAAGGTTTGACTGTCTGATTTCAGCCTGAAAATGTCGACAATAGATATCGGCCTTCGCCCTACCTGCATTTTTCCACCACAGCAACGGCAAGCTAGTTGGGGACGCTGTCGAAGGCCTATTTTCGCCAGCATCTTTTTGGGGTCAAGCTTCTTTAGTGCTAATAAAATGCTGATCATTTTCTTACTATTAGGGTGCAGAAAGCCAAAGTTTCTAGCACGGCGAAACCCCGTTGGTAAAACATGCTGCAAGACTAGCCATAAGAATTTTGCGCCTGTTTCTGTCCGAGTTTCCCAGCGTTTAGTCTCACTATCCTGATAGCGAAAGATGACCTTGCCATCGTTAATAGAGAGGATGTCCTTCTCGCGGAGAACCCCGCGATAAAGATAGCGCCCTAGATAAACCAGCGCTTTGCCCCCAGCTCCCACAGGCTTACAATTGACCACCCACTTCTGCGGAATGGATTGAGGTAATCTCAGCTTTTCTTGAGCCAATTTAGCCAGCAGTTTACCTCGAAAAACCTTAGCCAAGGCTTTGTGGTTGTACATATCAAGCTGGCTGACCCCATGATACAGCCATGATACAGACCCCATGATACACCATGATACATGATATAGATTTAACCTTCTTGAATATGTTAAGGTTAGGTAACTTCTCATTATTAACAGGCAACTTATAATTCAATGACTTACAAGAAGTAAAATTAAACAATCCAACTTTCAACCCCTGTAACCAATTGATTTTAAAGGTTCCGGTAAATAATAAGAAGTTACAAGGTTAGTTGGTATTTTATTGAAAATCAATCAATAAAGACCATGTGACTAACTTACGAATGTAAGATGATTTTGTATTTGAGGAGAAGTGCTAAGGAAAATAATAATTTTTTTAGTCTATATTACTTAACAAAATATTAAAGATAAAATTATGAGCTTATATAAATATACCTTAAGCAGTTGTCTATTACTCTTTACCTTGACTGTTAATGCGAATTTTCTTAACACAAAATATCTCTGGGATACTCCAGAAATTCCCGTTTGCTGGAAAAATATCGATCCTGCAACAGGAGCAACTGAACGGGGTTGGATTAAAGATGCAGCAAATAAGTGGGCAGACGCCACAAATAACCAGTTAAAATTTACAGGCTGGGGGCTTTGCGAAAATAATCCACAGGGTATCACAATAGAAACTAATAACGATTTCGTTCCTGGTTCTAGCATTGGAAAAAAGGCGACTAAAGAAAACGATCCCAGCATGAAGTTAAACCTTTATGTAGGTGCTCCAGATGGCTGGCGTGGAGTAACAGTAACAAACTGTAACCTAAAAACAGAAAAAGGCCGAAAAGCTTGTATTAAAGGAACCGCTGTGCATGAATTTGGGCACGCACTTGGTTTTTCACATGAACACCGTAGTTCACTAAAAGACGACGCCTGTGAAAAACGCTACCCAAGTATATTGGACAAAGACTATTCTTGGCCAAAATATTCCATACTGATAAATCAATGGGATCTATATTCAATAATGAATTATTGCAACCCTGACCAAGATGGGCAATTAAGCCATTTAGATAAAATTGCTATAAAAACCTGGTATGGCAATATCCCTCGATACGAGCCTAAAAGCAAAATAGTTATTCTACCTGTTATTGATATTAATGGTAACAAGGTGTCTGCTGAGTTAATTGATATTGGTAACGGCAAGTTTAAATTAGCCGCATTAAAGTCGACAACTGCTGGCTCTGCATCTGAAGCTAAATTTAGAAGTAACAAACTGCATATTCCAATGCTTAAATATTTAGGTGATGATCCAAATTTTCCTAGACATGTGACAAGTTTGTATGATGTTTGGTTATCATTTGATTCTGCTACTAATCAATTTTCCGTTATATCATCGAAAGCTATTAAATAAGACGTTATACGATTTTTAGTAGGAATATAAACTAATAAAGATAATAGGGGCAGGGTTATATTTAATATACTATTAATATCTTGGTTATCTTCCCTGCCTTCATAATAACAAGTTAATTCTGTATTCGACCCTATACCTTCTTTTATATCTTCTTGACCAAAACCTTGGAATAATTGGGGTCAGAGTAAAATTAAACCCTAGCATGAAAGTCGAACAAAGTGCTTTTTTAAGCTTTTATAACTTGGCAATCAACTTGGCTAATTCTTCTAATGAAAAGCTCACCTTGCTGAAAATAGTACAGCGCCCTGCGTAGTCCTGACGCTGAACACAGCAAGTTATTTTGGCGTTATGTGTTAATAGTGATATCGAAGTTGAGCAATCAAAATATTGTCTTCAGTCACTTTGTATACAATTCTATGCTCATCATTGATACGGCGAGACCAAAAGCCAGATAAAGCATGTTTTAAATGTTCAGGTTTACCAATTCCTTTAAAAGGGCTTCGCTGAATATCTTTGATTAACGTATTAATCCTTTTTACAATAGCTTTATCAGTTTTTTGCCAGTAAAGATAACTGTCCCATGCTTTAGGTGCAAAAGTAAGGTTCATTCAATTAATTCTCGTTTAATACCTTTGCCTTCTTCAAGTGCTACAATTGATTCAAGTAAATTCCGAGCATTCGCTGGTGAACGAAGCAAATATGTTGTTTCTTCCATAGCTTGGTAATCTTCTAAGGAAAGCATAACTACAGGAGATTCACGTTTTCGGGTAATAATTATAGGAGCATGGTCATTACAAACCTGTTCCATCGTTTTAGATAAATTTGCACGGACAGCGGTATAGCTTATAGCATCCATAAGTGCCTCATTAATAATATGTACGGATTAAAGTACGTATAGTATAATCACACATAACAAAAAATTCCAGTCGACTGCTGACAGCGCAGTTTTCTTTCAGAGGTCGTTTTTTATCAAAGTTCAGTTTGTTAACAGAGTTCATCGTATTTCTGCCAGCGGCCACTGAATTTGGCGTTAGAATTATAAAACCTCGTATTCAGAAAGCAAGTGCATCATTTATAATTCTACCTGATTAGAAAGAATCTTCAGCCAAACACTGAGAACCTTTTATAAATCAATTTCAGCGATGAAACAGTGGAATACCTATCCAACGAGGAAAATGGAATTTCGAGAGGGTTCATAAGCTAGAAAGCCGTTTGTAGGTTATGGTCGGGAACTATTAGGTCTTATTTATTAATGGAATATATTTTAGCTGAAGACTCTTTCTAATCAGGTAATTCTATAAAAAATAGAGGAGACGATGCATTGGGACAAAATTACAGTCAGTTAAAACAAAAAGAACGAGACCAAATAGCGATCTATCGATCAAAAGGGCTCTCATTTTCAGAGATAGGCAAGATGTTAGGACGAAAAGGTAGTACTATTTCACGAGAATACAATCGGAACATAACAGAAGAAGGGGGCTATCTACCCTCAGAAGCATAGAGGCAATCCTTACTGAGAAAAATCCAAGCGGCGGAAACGAAATCAAAATGTGAAGCGTATGAAAGTGAAATATATTCTCGCCTTTGTGAAGGTTGGGCTCCCTCACAAGTTGCGGGTCGACTGAGTGAAAAAGAAAAAGGCTTCTCAATCAGTTATGAAACAATCTATTGTTTTATCTATAAATATCGTCCTGATTGGATAAAATTATTACCTAGAAAACACGTGGTACGGTGGTTTAAAGGAATGGGAAAGAAACACTCGAAACGGGAAATGATACCTAATCGACTAGGGATAGATAAGCGTCCGAAAAGGATTAATAACAAAACGGAATTTGGACACTGGGAAGGAGATTCCATCGTCTGTTCGGGACTGGGCTCCAACTATTCATCAATCAGAAAATAAGCACACAGATTCCAAGTTTTTTATTGCTGGCTATTGAGCAAAACGACCCTTCAGAATACTTTCAAGGAATAATGGTTTCTCAAGAACACCTAAAGCAACAGCAGGAACCTTTCCTGCTGTCCAGTGAGGACGGACAAAGTTATGAATAATTTGATGAGTATCTAACGTGCGCTGTAACCCTTTTGAGCTCTTTGCATAAGTGTTAGTTCG